>NZ_QNUB01000041.1:148514-230332 GCF_008042345.1 Bacillus sp. AR8-1 | reverse complement strand
ACAATTGGGGTGCACTTCAATTATTGGATGGCTTTTGTTATGTTACGTGTGTAAAGTTATTTTAAAATAACGACAGGGTAATAGGTGAGATTATAACAATATTTGTGTAAGAGAATGAAAAATGTAGATAATTTCGATTTTCAAAAAAATCAATTTGAAAATATGTTTTTATTTTGCAACTAAATATGTTACTATATGTGTGATAAAAACAAAGAGGTCTGACAACTATACTCCACGTAATAACACTCTAATGATTTAAAAATTCAAAAAACTCAAAATTCAAAAATAACAATTGTATTAATGATTAGAGTAAAAATAAGGGGAATGGAGAAATTATGGAGAAAGACACTGCTTTGTAAGGGGCATATTTTATCATCTTGAGCAGAGAGGAGGATGCATAGCATATTGTAAAATATAGAGATAAACAATGAAAAAGTGCTATGCAAATGAAGAGCATGAAGGGACGTTTAAGGCCAGGTGATACGGTAGCAATTGGTTTGATGCTATTTGCATTATTTTTAGGAGCAGGAAATTTAATTTTCCCGCCAGTTTTAGGTCAACAAGCAGGAGAGAATGTTTGGATTGCTACAATAGGATTCCTTGTAACGGGAGTCGGATTACCCCTACTAGCTGTAACAGCTGTCGCGTTTGTAGAGGGGGACTTGAAAGCGCTATCTTCTAGAGTCCACCCTATATTTGCGTTTATTTTCCCATTGATTAGTTATTTAGCAATTGGACCATTTTTCGCGATTCCGCGTACTGGAGCTGTTTCGTTTGAAATGGGTATGAAGCCGTTTTTATCAGAGGCAATGGTTTCAGAGTGGTACATGCTATTTCTTTTCACGATAGTTTTCTTCGGAATAACGTGGTATTTATCATTAAATCCATCTAAATTAGTGGATTGGTTTGGAAAGTTTCTTACGCCACTATTGGTATTAATTGTTGCTGTTATTGTCGGAAAGGCAATTATTGATCCAATTGGAGAGCCGGCTGCGCCGTTAGCTGCTTACCAAGAGAATGCTTTCTTTGGTGGATTTATTCAAGGGTATTTAACGATGGATGCAATTAGTGCTCTCGTATTTGGAATTGTCGTTGTACAAGTTATTCGCTCTAAAGGGATAAAAGAGAGTAGCCAAATTGCAAAAATAACAGTCGTATCAGGTATTATTGCTGTACTTGGTTTAACGTTAATCTATTTATCACTTGCTTATCTTGGTTCAACAAGTACATCACTTGGTGTCTCAGAAAACGGTGGTCTTATTTTAACGAATGTTGTAAATGAGCTATATGGGACGAGTGGTAAAGTTTTATTAGGGCTTGTTATTATACTCGCTTGTTTAACAACTTCTGTTGGGTTAACATCTGCGTGTGCGGGTTTCTTTACAAACTTATTCCCAAAACTTTCGCATAAAACGATTGTAACAATGGTATGTGTATTTAGTTTAATTGTATCTAACCTAGGTTTAACACAATTAATCGCAGTAACATTACCTGTGTTAATGATCATTTATCCAGTTGCAATTGTATTAATTGTACTTTCGTATTTCCATAAGTGGATTGGGAAGCGGAATACAATTTATATTGGAGCTATTTTAGGTGCATTGTTAATTAGTTTCTTTAACGGTTTAGAAAGTGCGAAAATTAAAATTGACGCGATTTCTAATGTACTACAAATGTTACCGTTATATAACGAAGGAATCGGATGGTTAATTCCATCATGTATTGGCGGGATTCTCGGTTTCTTCTTCTATAAATCAAATGAATCAAGTGAATTACAAAAGAAAGGTGCTTAGGCACCTTTCTTTTTTTGAAGGGAATTTTTGTATTTTGTCTAAGTAATAATTGGGGGGAATGATAAATGGCTAATTTTGAAGATTTTTTAAATTTGGATTTGAGAATTGGAACTGTAATACATGCAGAGGAATTTAAAGAAGCGAGAGTACCAGCGATTAAACTAGCAATAGATTTTGGAGAAATCGGGATAAAGCAGTCAAGTGCTCAAATTACGAAAAGGTATATTCCAGAAGATTTAATCGGTCAACAAATCGTTGCTGTTGTAAACTTTCCACCAAAGCGTGTAGCTGGATTCAAATCAGAAGTGCTTGTGCTTGGTGGTGTTCCTGAAGCTGATGATGTTGTGTTACTTCAGCCTAATATGGAATTGCCAAATGGAACGAAAATTAGCTAGGGTGAAGGTAGGGGCTAATATGGATATCGGACGAGAATATTTGCAATGTGCGATTTCGAACTTTGAAGCAACAAAGAAGCAAGGGGAACGGGCACTTTCTCAATTATCATATGAACAAATACAATGGTATTCTCATGAAGAAACAAATAGTATAGCGATTATTATAAAGCATCTGCACGGTAATATGCGTTCTAGATGGACGGATTTTTTAACGTCTGATGGTGAAAAAACCGATCGTAATCGAGATGGTGAATTTGAGGGATGCTATCATTCAAAAGAAGAAGCCCTTATAGCTTGGCAAGAAGGATGGAAATATGTTTTTAATACGATGAATACTTTAGCGCCGGAGCACTTATTGAAGACGGTATACATTCGCGGTGAAGCACATACTGTCATGCAAGCAATTGAAAGGCAAATTTCTCATTATGCATTGCATATTGGTCAGATTATTTACATTGGGAAGATGTTAAAAGAAAATGAGTGGGAATGTTTAAGTATTCCGAGAGGTCAGTCTGCACGTTATGTAGAGAAAAAACGTTCAATATAATAATAAGAAAGAAACCGATAAAAAATGGGAAATAAGAAAATCAGCCAAATAATAGATGGTTCTGTAATCATAAGAATGCTGCCAAAAATAAGTCCATACATAATAAGAAAGAAATTGAAAAGTGTATTTACTGGGATAAATCGTGAGAGGAACACTTGCTGTCGTTTAAAACAATCACTGTGAAATAAATAAAAGCGGAAGTACCATGTGGCGGTAATAAGATCTTTCTTTCTCACAATTCTTTTTTTGCATGTATGACAGATAAATGTTGGTTGCATTTCATTACGCTCCATTTTTTATTTTTATAATAATGTGAGACATAAGTAGGTACAACGTGTATGTTCCTATATACGCTCCTGCAATAAGGAAAAATGGATTCAGTAAAATCCCATGAATGCTCGTCATGAAAACTAAATCTTGTATTAAAACATCGTATATATTAATGGAAATAATTGTACCGAGTACATACAGTGCCAAGTACGCAGAAATATGTAGTACAATAGAGACTTTTGGATGCTTAGCGGACAAATAAAAAATGAATGATAGAGCGATTGGTAATATTCCTATTAATAGCTTCAATTCATTTCACCTCATTAACAATATAGCCGAAATTTTAACGGTCTATTCTCTAGGGCTTGTACATAACTTGAAATAGAGAGGTGATAGTATGAATCGGGGCTTTTTTTTTATGAAGTTTACAAGTATGCGTAAGTTAGTTTTATTTGTTATTACTACAGTGCTAGCGACTTTTTTTCTTATTAGTATGATGGTAACCTCTATGAAAGAGACGAAGTCAACGTATTTATATAATTGGTTAAATGAGTTATCGATGAATGGTTACATGTATGTACTTGGAAAAGAGAATCATTATTTTACACAGGAGTATCGAAAGTTGAATCAAGATTTTTCAATTTCTTCTTTTCTCTTTTCTATGGCTACAAATATTCGCTTTAATGATGTACGCAGTTTTGTCGGGAAAGAGCTACCCGGGTTTGGTAAGTACGATACAGAAATTGTTATTGCGGGTGAGGGCACAAACTATTCTAACTTACCGATAGAGTCGAGTGTACCTCTTGAAGAAGTAGTGAAAGAACGGACTAGTGGAACTGGACAAGCACCTAAACAAGATACGAATAAAGAGAAAAAACAGCCGTCCCAAACGACCGGGAAAAGACAAGTTGCGTTTATTTATCATACACATAGCTGGGAATCTTATTTACCTTTACTTAACTTAACGAATGACCCGAATCCGAATAAAGCAACGAGTTCTGTATCGAATATTTCTATATTAGGAGATCGTTTCCGTGAACAACTAGAAGGTGAAGGGATTGGAGCTACTAACGATAAGAGTGATGTTGGTCAAAAGTTAATAAGTAAGGGTTTAAACAGTAATAGTTCGTATAAAATGTCACGAGAAATTGTGCAGCAAGCTATGGCTGGAAATAAAGATCTTCAATACTTTTTTGATTTGCATCGTGATAGTGCTCGAAAGAATGTAACGACAAAAACAATTGGAGATAAATCATATGCGAAGCTTGCATTTGTAGTAGGGAAAGGAAATAAAAATTATGAAAAAAACTTACAATTAGCGACAGCTTTACATGAGGCGATTAATAAGAAATATCCAGGAGTGAGTCGTGGGGTCATTCAAAAAGGTTTTCAAACAGGAAATGGAATCTATAATCAAGATTTATCAGGACAAGCGATATTAATAGAAGTTGGCGGTGTAGATAATACGGAGGAAGAATTGAATCGATCAATTGATGCACTTGCTAAAGCATTTGGTGAATATTTTTGGCAGGCAGAAAAAGTGAATGGATAAAGTGAAACTTGAATTAGCCAGGGTATCTATCGATAATTATTAGCTCACTTCAATCTTGGAAAAGCGTAAGTGTAATGCTTACGTTTTTTGTGTTGGTTTGAAATGTGGATAGCAAGATGTCACAAAATGGACATGATTAATAATTATTATAGCGATATCGAAATTTGTCTAATTATAATAGGAGAATTAGAAAGGGATTTTTGAAATGGCAGAGAAAATCTTTTTACAAGGAAAATTTTTATATTATGAAATTGATAGGGTGATTTAGGTGATTAGGGAGATCAAAGTAGAAGATGCAGCATCATTTTTGCAATTAAGTAAGCAATTAGATGAAGAAACGAAGTTTATGTTATATGAACCAGGAGAAAGGGAAACTACAGTTGAGCAACAAGAAAAAATGATCCAGCGATTTATAGAAATTGAATATGCAACAATATTTGTAGCAGTTGAAGATGAGAGAATAATAGGTTTTATATTAGTGAATGGAAATAACATTCAAAGAAAGAGGCATGTGGCAAGCATTGTAATTGGTATTTTGCAAGAGTATAACGGGCGAGGTATTGGGACGAGATTGTTTAAAGAGGTTGAGAAGTGGGCAAAATTACATGATGTATGGCGTTTAGAATTAACAGTAATGGCCCACAATACAAGAGCTCAGGCACTATATAAAAAAGCTGGATTTGAGAAAGAAGGTGTCAAAAAAGCTGCTCTTATTATCGATGGAAAGGACATCGATGAGTATGAAATGGCCAAATTATTAAAATAAGAGGTCGTTATATGAAAAAAAGATGGGCACTACTCGGTATCGTAGCTGCAATAATTATTGTTGGAGTAGCAGGAATCAATTATAAAATGTATAAGGATAAGCAGGCGCGGGAAGTAAGTGTAAATAGTATATTTCCAAAAGCGAAAGAAACGATTGCTAATATGGATGGGGATATTGCGGTAATTAATAATCCGAATTCAATGCTTGTTCTTGTGAATAAAAGTAGGCGTTTACCAGATGGTTATAGACCGCCAGATTTAGTTATTCCGAAAGTGCGCTACTCTAGTGAAGGTGATCAAGAAAAGAAAAAGATGAGAAAAGAGGCAGCGAGGGCGCTTGAGGAAATGTTCCAGCAAGCTAACAACGAGCGTATTTTCCTTTTTGCAGTTTCTGGATTTAGATCCTTTGATCGACAAAAAGCATTAAATACGATGTATAAAAAACAAGATGGAGAAGCAAAAACAGCAATGTCTAGCGCGGTTCCTGGCACAAGTGAGCATCAAACTGGATTAGCTATGGATATTACGTCTCACTCTGCTAAATTTCAGTTAGAGACGGTTTTTGGGGAAACGAAAGAAGGTCAGTGGCTTTCTGAAAATGCCCATAAATTTGGTTTTGTGATTCGATACACAAAAGCGAAAGAAACGATTACGGGCTATCGGTATGAACCATGGCACGTAAGGTATGTGGGAAATCCACAAGCTACTTATTTGTATGATAATCAACTGACGCTTGAAGAAGTAACAGAGTAAATGATTGAGGGGAGAGACGTATAATGACGATGTTATATAAGAAAAAAGTACATGCATATATTACAAGAGAAAAGGAGGGGGTTATGCAATTACTGGTTTTTAAACATCGTGATATACATGAAGCTGGTATTCAAGTGCCAGGGGGAACGGTTGATGAAGGTGAAACGTTAGAAGCGGCTATATTGCGTGAAGTACAGGAAGAATCCGGATTACGTCATTTATGTATAGAGCGTTTTTTAGCAGATTACATTATACATGTGAAGGAAAAACAGGAATATGAAAAACGTCACTTTTTTCATGTAACTTTACTAACTGATGTAAAAGATACATGGGAACATATAGTAAGTGCTGGTGAGAAAGATCAAAGTTTAGCGTTTAGCTACGAATGGGTTAATATTGCAAAATGCCCTGAATTAGCAGGGAAACAAGGAGAGTTTTTACACTTATTAGATGAGATATATGTAAAGTAATAAAAGAGTCTGAAGCGAAAGTTCATTCGTTTTAGACTCTTTTTATTTTTCGGGAAATTAAAGGCTTTTTGAATAGATAAATTGAATTTCTTTAAAGGAATATTAGTTTGGAATAGTTGGGATGAAAAGATGAAAAAGTAAGAGTTATACGCAAAAAAGTTGCTATAAGGGAGAATATAAATGGAGATTCAGTTTAATCCAGTATTAAAAAAAGAATTAACAATTCATGATATACAAACCGAAATGGAATCTGGGCAGTTAACTTCAAAGGAATTAGTGATGTATTATCTTCATAGAATCGCAAAGTATGACCAAGACGGACCGGAAATTAATTCTATTTTAGAAATCAATCCAGATGCTATTTTTATTGCAGAAGCGTTAGATTATGAAAGAAAGACAAAAGGTATAAGGGGTCCATTACATGGTATACCTGTTTTGCTTAAAGACAATATTGAAACGAATGACTCCATGCATACAAGTGCAGGTACGATTGCTCTAGAACAAAATATAAGCAGTGAAGATGCATTTCTCGTTACAAAATTACGAGAAGCCGGAGCAGTAATAATAGGAAAAACAAATATGACAGAATTAGCAAATGCAATGTCTTTTGAAATGTGGGCTGGATATAGTGCAAGAGGTGGTCAAACAATCAATCCATACGGAACGGGCAAGGACCATATGTTTGTTGGCGGATCTAGTACAGGATCTGCGATAGCAGTTGCCGCTAACTTTACAGTAGTATCTATTGGGACAGAAACCGATGCTTCTATTTTGAGCCCCGCTGTTCAAAATTCTGTAGTAGGTATTAAACCGACTGTCGGTTTAATTAGTCGTAGAGGAATTATTCCATTTACTTATTCGCAAGATACAGCTGGACCATTTGCTAGAACGGTAACAGATGCTGCTATTTTGCTAGGGAGTTTAATTGGAGTAGATGAGAAAGATGTTGCTACTCATAGAAGTGAAGGTAGGGCAGAGCAGGATTATACAAAATATCTTAATGTTAATGGCTTAAATGGAGCGAAGATTGGTGTGTTTAACGATGCACCAAAAGATTATTACGAAAATGGTGAGTATGATGAAATCTTGTTTAAGGAAACGATTCAAGTATTACGTAATGAAGGAGCGACAGTAGTAGAAAATATTAATATTCCTTCTTTTCATAGAGAATGGAGTTGGGGAGTGCCGCTTTATGAACTGAAACATAGTTTAGATAACTATCTTTCTAAATTACCTTCTACTATTCCGGTACATTCTATTTCGGAGTTAATGGAGTTTAATAAAAACATAGCAGAAAGAGCTTTAAAATATGGACAAACTAAGTTAGAGGGAAGAAAAGATTTTCCTAATACGTTACGAAATCCAGAATATTTAAATGCAAGATTAGAAGATATATATTTTTCACAAGAACAAGGCATTGATTTTGCATTGGAAAAATATAATCTTGATGCGATACTGTTTCCTTCCTATATAGCTTCTACTATATGTGCGAAAGCGGGTTATCCGTCTATAGCAATACCTGCAGGGTATATGGAAAGCGGGAGACCTTTTGGAATTACGATTGCAAGTACTGCCTTTAGTGAAGGGATGTTAATTAAGCTAGCTTACGCTTTTGAACAGGCGACAAAACATAGAAAAATCCCAAACTTGTCATGAATAGAATAAATAAAAAGGACAGGGAATGCCTGTCCTTTTTGTTTTAGTGATTAAAGTGAAATATCGTTCTGCTCTGTTTTATGATATTTTAATAAACTAAAAGATAAACAAGCGGAACATAAAATAAGAATAGATGCGATGATATAAATTGTACGAACACCGAACATATCAGTAATAATGCCAACGCTAAGCATAGAAAGACCAGAAGCTGTTGAAAGAAGGGCGCCATGTGCTGTATACATTTTTGATAATAAAGAAGGGGTGACACTTGATTGTAAAACAGTCGTTTGAGAAATATCTCTAATTTGATAGCATGGTCCCATTAGAACACATAGAAAAAGCGCAATAAATCCGCTGCTTGTCATACCATATAAAAATGTAAGAATGCTAAACATAAGAGAGCCTATCGACATGGAGCGTATTAAATTGTTTTGAATATAGGAACTGATTTTCCATGCTAATAGACCACCGATTAACGTGCCAACATAATAACTTGTATTAATATATCCCCACCATTCCTCGCCTTTATGAAGGATAGTCGTAACATATGCCATCGTAATAGCACCAATCCATATTGTCCCGGCGAAAGTTTCAATTAAGTCCATATATGTAACGGTACGGAGAGAAGGATTTTGAAATAAGAGTTTCCAACCTTCCGATAAAGCAGTACTTTTTGAAGAGGGAGGATCTGCTATTCGTTCAGTATGTATGGTACGTAATGAAAAGTGTAATGCAATACATCCAAAAATCATTAACATGTTATTAATCATGAGTGTAGATGTAGCGCCAATGAGAAGAACGATAACACTCGTAAATGAATAAGCGGCGACTTGCGCAATTTGTGTTGAAAAGGAAAAGATACTATTTACTTTTACTAATTTTTCTTTCGGTGTAAGGCGCGGAAGAATGCTGTATAGTAATGGAGCGCTCCATCCACTACATAATGAAATGAAAAAAATAAAAGTTAATAGAGCTATAATGTTTGTGGATAAGACCGGAAATAAAATCATTAATAATAGTAAAAAGACTGTTTTTAGCCATTGTAGCGTATATAACAACGTATAAGATGGAAAACGATTTATTATTAGTGGTGCAGAGATGTTAGCAATTAGATTTGTGATAACTTGTAATAATGGAAAAAGAGCAGTAATAGTAGCTGATTTAGTTGCTATATAAATATGAGTTGTAATAATCATTACATATACGATGTCAGCGAGAGTAATGCATGTTTTGGAACCTAAGTAGTAGGTTAGTGACAGGTTTCTCAATAAGAATAACACCTCTATAAAAATAGTATTTAGTAATTAGAATAATTGTAATTTAAAAAATGAAATTTTTAAAGAATTTAATTTTTTGTCACTTTTTGAAAGGAATTTTCATGTATAAT
The DNA here is from genome assembly GCF_008042345.1 of Bacillus sp. AR8-1. Lineage (NCBI taxonomy): Bacteria > Bacillati > Bacillota > Bacilli > Caryophanales > Bacillaceae > Bacillus > Bacillus sp. AR8-1. The sequence goes on along the minus strand of NZ_QNUB01000041.1, from coordinate 220,744 downwards.
GAAGAATATATTGATATAGTATTATATTAATAATCATTGTAACAGTGAGTATGTACAATAGCTTGTAGCAAACGCCCAAGTGTAAGAAAGGGCGGATAAACCATTCTTTTCTTCATATACATATAGAAAATGAGAAAGAAAGTGAGGGTTGCATATGGCTGCTTGGGTAATTTGGTTTATAATAGCTGGTATTTTATTTATTGCAGAAATGTTGTCGATTACATTTTACATGCTTTGGCTTGGAATTGGAGCTGTTGTCGGAGGTCTTATTGCTTTGTTTGCTCCTGATGCACTACTGTTACAAGTTACTGTTGGCGCAATTGTAAGTTTAACTTTGACATTCTTTACGAAAAGAATTTCCAAAAACTTTCGAGAGGCAAAAGGTTTTACTGATACAGTAGATATGCTTGTTGGTAAAAAAGGGATTGTTATGCAAGCGATTACAAATGAAGCGAATGGTATTGTGAAGGTGGATGGAGATACTTGGACAGCTATTGCAGATTCTTCAATTGATGCTGGAGAAAAAGTCGTTGTTATAAAGAGGCATAGTACTATATTACAAGTAAAAAAGGAGAGTGAATAAATATGGTAGCATTAACGTTAACGATTATATTCGCACTAATTGTAGTTACATTTATCGCATTAACAATTAAAATTATTCCTCAGCAAAAAGTTGGGGTTGTTGAAAGATTTGGTAAGTTTCAACGTATAATGCACCCAGGATTAAATATTTTAATCCCAATTGTAGATCGTGTTCGTGTATATCACGACTTACGTATTCAACAAACGAATGTACCACCGCAAAAAGTAATTACGAAAGATAATGTTCAAGTAGAAATAGATACAATTATTTTCTATCAAATTGTTGAACCAGAACTTGCGACATATGGTATTTCAAACTATGAATATGGTGTTCGTAATATTACTTCAGCAACGATGCGTCAAATTATCGGTAAAATGGAACTGGATGAAACGTTATCTGGTCGTGAAAAAATTTCAACAGAAATCCGCTTAGCGCTTGATGAAGCAACAGAAAAATGGGGCGTACGTATTGAACGTGTCGAAGTTGTTGATATTAACCCGCCAAAAGATGTGCAAGCATCAATGGAAAAACAAATGAAGGCTGAGCGTAATAAACGTGCAATTATTTTAGAAGCTGAAGCAGCAAAACAAGATAAAGTTCTTCGTGCTGAAGGGGAAAAGCAAAGTAAAATCTTGATGGCTGAAGGGGATAAAGAAGCGCGTATTCGCGAAGCTGAAGGTATAAGAGAAGCAAAAGAATTAGAGGCACAAGGGGAAGCTCGAGCAATTGAAGAAATCGCAAAAGCAGAACAAAACCGTATTGAATTGCTTCGTGAAGCGAATTTGGATGAGCGCATACTTGCTTACAAATCATTCGAATCATTAGCTGAAGTTGCAAAAGGACCAGCAAATAAAGTCTTTATTCCGTCTAATGCAATTGAAACACTTGGTACTCTTGGGGCAATTGGAGAAATATTTAAAGAAAAACAAGCGAAGAAACTACCTTCAAATGATACAGGAAAAGAACAATAAAAGTGAGGAAGAGAAATGGGATACCATTTCTCTTTTTTTGTGCGTATATTCCGAAAAGCTTGTACATATCCATGTATAAAGAAGGTGATGCAGTGAAAAAGTATGCAACTCGAATACATGGGAAGAAATTAATTTCGTTACTCCTTTTATATGCGCTAATAGTAATTATAATAGCGTCGATTTTGACGTCACTTTTACATACAATGAAATCGAATTATGCAAATCAATGGTTTGGAAAAGTATCGATGCAAGGTTTTGTTCAAATGATAGAAAGTGAGAATCACTATTACGGATTTGATTATTTTAAGCAGAATAAAAGAGAGTCAGTTGGGAATTTAATGTTCTCTATTGCGACAGATTTGAAAATTAAAGATTTAAGAACATTCGTCGGTAAAGAAGTACCTGGTATGTCAAAGTATTATTCTAATATTATCGTAGCTGGGGAAGGGACAAACTTGACGAATATCCCAAATGAATCTAGTGTACCAATTGAAGAAGTAACGAAAGAACGGGAAGTAGCAAAAGATAAAGTTACAGAAGCGGAAAAGAATAATCCGGTTCAGAAAAAGAACGGAGCGAAAAAAGGTGAAAGTGCAGTATATATTTATCATACACATAGCTGGGAATCCTTCTTTCCATTATTACCAGGGGCAACTGATCCATCTAGCCCAGATGTAAATGTGTCCTTACTAGGAAAACGTATGAAGGAACAACTTGAAGGGCAAGGAATTCCAGTAATTCACGATAAAACGAATATGGGTGATTTATTAGCGAGTAAAAAGTGGGTATGGTATCAGTCATATAAAGCATCTCATGAATATGTAAAAGGAGCATTAGCACAAAATAATAAAATTTCGTTTCCGATTGATATACATCGTGATGATCAGCGTAAGAAAGTAACAACAAAAGTAATTAATGGAAAATCGTATGCAAGATTATATTTTATTATTGGGATGGAAAATGAAGGCCGTGCTGAAAATGAAAAAATTGCAAGAGCGATCAATAGTTATTTAGATGAAAACTATTACGGATTAAGTAGAGGGATTTTTCCGAAGTATAAAAAAGATGGAAATGGCGTTTATAACCAAGATCTATCGAAAAATGCAATGTTAATTGAAGTTGGTGGTGTTGATAATACATTAGATGAATTATATAACGCAATTGATGTGTTAACAGAAGCGTTTAGTAAATATTATTGGAATGATGCGGAAAAAGTGAATGGATGAGGGACGGGAGACCGTTCCTTTTTATTTTGAAATCTTAAAATGTGATATAATAGAATTTTGTGAATGTTAAATAAAGGGGGAGAGAGAAACATGCAAATACTACTAATACGCCACGGAGAATCAGAAGCTGATATTTTACATGTGCATGAAGGACGAGCTGATTTTGAGTTGACTGACAAAGGGAGACGACAAGTACAAAGACTTGTACAGAAAGTGAAAAAAGATTTTGTACCAGATTTCATTTGGGCAAGCACATTAAAACGCGCTCGCGAAACGGGTGAAACATTAGCAGAAGCAATTGGTTGTCCAATTCAATTAGAAGAGGAATTAATGGAGTTTAATAATGGAATACAAGCTGGCTTATCATTTGAAGAAGCAAAGAAATATCCAGAGCCAAAATTTCTTCATGACCGTTTTGAAAACGGAGAGTCATTTATTGAGTTTCGAATGAGAATAGAAGGGATTTTTTCTAAAATTGTGACAGAGAATACATATGATCGAATTGCGATTGTTGCCCATGGAGGCGTAATTAATAGTCTATTACGTGCATTTTTCAATATGCCAATTTCAATGGACTACTATTTCAAAATGGGAGATACGGGAATAAGTTTAATTGAAATTGAGGGTGAACAAAAAACGGTGCATTTCATTAATGATACGAATCATTTGGACGGGATGTAAAGACTTATGTACAAAGTTGCATTTTTTGATGTTGACGGTACGCTTTTAAGCGAGATTGATAGAAGTATGCACGAAAGTACAAAAGAAGCGGTACAAAGATTAATAGATAAGGGGATTCACGTAGTTGTTACAACAGGGAGACCATATAGTTTATGCTCACAATTTAAGGGGCTAGGCATAAAAACGTATATTTCTGCAAATGGTGCACATATAAAATTTGGGGAAAAAGTTATACATAAATCAGTACTTTCAAGCGAAATCGTTCATGATATTTCAAATTTTGCTGAATTACATGGTCACAGTGTTTCTTACTTTACAGAAGAATTTGCAATGAATGATATTGCCTCCAAAGATGAACGTGTCATACGAGCGTTAAATGAAACTTTAAATTTAGAGCGGTATCCTGACAAAGTTAAAAACTTGTCAGATGAGATGTATTGCATATGTCTGTATGCTGATGAAGCAGAAGCTCAAAAATTCATTGAAAGATATCCAGCACTTACGTTTGACCGTTTTCATGGTTACGTTATGAATGTATTGGAAGATAGTAAAGTATCGAAGCTAACTGCAATTCAAAAAGTATTGGAACATTTAAATATTAGTAAATCAGAAGCCATTGCTTTTGGTGATGGTGGAAATGATATTGAGATGTTGCAGTATGTAGGATTAGGAGTTGCGATGGGAAATGGTGGAGAGGAGTTGAAGAGAAGGGCTGATTTCGTTACAACGAAGGCGAGTGAAGACGGAATTTCTTATGCCTTAAAGAAGTTGCACATTATTTAAAACTGATAGCTAGTCAGTGTGAAAAATCCTGTTTTAATAATAGGATTTTTTTGTTCAACAATGTGCTTGCAATAAAAGGAAAAATATGAGTATAATGAGAAAGTAATTAGGTAAGCTAATTATTTAATGAGAAAGGAGAGTGAAGATGAATGGATTCAAGAAAAGATTCTCTTCCTTTAGGGATTGAGCCGTACGCAGAGTTAATCAAAAAGACAGCGTCAGCGGAAACGGATCCAATCGCAGCAAAACTTGGTTTGTTAATGTTATGGACGTCTGATAATGTTCTTGATGCGGTTGACGTAGATTTAGCTCCGCTTGGTATTTCAGAGAGTAAATTAGATTTTTTACTATTGTTTATTTTGCGTGAAATGGAAGCGAATGGGGAAGAGGTGAACATGAGTCCTTCGGATATTGCGAGTCGATTAGGGATTACACGTGCTTCTGTCACTGGCTTATTAGATTGGATGGAGAAACGAGAGTTAATCGTAAGATTCCACCATTCTGAAGATCGAAGAAGATTAAAGGTGAAAATTACTCCGAAAGGAAAAGAACTAGTTACACATTCTTTACCAACTTTTTGGTTATCTTGCGCTTCGTTAGTTGATGGCTTTAATCAAGAAGAGCGTCAAGTTTTAGAAAAGCTATTAAATAAAATGCAAACAACTATGCAGGTGAAATTAGGAGAAGGTAGGTAAATAAGTTGATTATGAAGATCAACTTATTTATTTGGACATATAATTAGCTTACCTTATTATATGCTTAACTAACTTTATGAACGGTGATAATTTTTGCTATGTAATTAAAATAAATAAGAGTTAAAGGAATGCTATTTTAGTAATTTAGAGAGTTTAAACTAATAAAAACAAATCGTAATAAGGGAGAGAGTTTATGATGGAAATAGGAAAGGAAGTAAATAGTGAAAAGAATTATACAATAATGACAGCAGTATTATGTTGGTCGGGTATGGTAGTTATGTCTAGCCTATATGTAACAATACCTTTAATCTCTCTATTTTCAAACATTTTTAATACGTCATTAGCACAATCAGCAGCTACAGGAAGTATATTTTCTGTTGGCTTTGCTATAGGGTGTTTGTTATTTGGGGCAATTTCTGATAAATATGGACGAAAAAAAGTGATTTTTATTGGATTGCTTGCACTGTCGATTGTTTCTTTTTGCTTAGGGTTTGTAGATAGTTTATTTTGGCTTGTTATTTTTAGAGGTATACAAGGGATAGCAGCAGCTACATTTTCTCCAGTAGCGCTAGCCTACGTTGTAGAAATGTTCCCAGTAGAAAGAAGGGTTACAACAATAGGATTTGTTAGTACTGGTTTTTTAGTAGCTGGAATTGTAGGGCAGGTAATAAGTACTGCTGTTAGTCAGCATTTTGGATGGCATATGGTTTTCTTTCTTCTTAGCATTGTCTATATAAGTACTGCTATATGGGTTTATTATTCTCTTCCGAAAGAAGAGACGTCTCAATCCTATACTGATATTTTGGGGCCAATTAAACAGATGGGTAAAGTTTTTACAAATAAAAGCTTAGTATTAAGCTATATAATTGCATTTGTTTTATTAATGGCTTTTGTTAATATGTATACTGTTTTAGGGAATTATTTGAGCTCTCCTACTTACAATTTAACTGCAGAACAAATTCTTTATTTTCGCTTAGCGGGGCTATTTGGTATGTTGCTGTCACCGCTTGCAGGTCGTTTAACGAAGAGGTTTGAAGTAAGAAAAGTTCTTCAGGGAGGATTGTTGATCGCTATTTTTAGTCTAAGTTCAATGGGCTTTGTTTCGTATCTATCTCTACTTGTAATGATGAGTGTCTGTTTTGTAATAGGTATTGCTATATCCGTTCCGTCTTTAGTTTCTCTTGTAGGTCAATTAGGAGGGAAAGCGAGGGGAATAGCGGTATCTATTTATACTTTTATTTTATTTTTAGGTACTAGTATAGGACCTATCATTTCTATTTATCTAATGAAAATAGGAGGGTATGCTCAAACATTTATTTTATTAGGAATGATACTTTTTATTGGTTTTGTAGCTTCTCTATTTATAATTAATGAATAAGTGGAAAATCACTCAAATAAAGAAATGCGAGGATCTTTCATATACTCACATAATAAAAGATGAATTTGTCCACGATGATGATAAAAGTGTGCAACGATTTCAAGTAACCATTCAAAGCGCGAATAAGAAATACCCCAATAGGCAGTCATAACTTCTGCTAATTCTATTTGGGAGTAGGAAAGAAATGTTTTGGAGAGAAGGTTGTATCCTTCAATCATCGTTTGTTGCATTTGAGCAACTGTTACGGGCGTATGTTCTATATAAAAGGTATGTAATTCTTTTTCTGGAATACCATTTAAAATGAGCAAATCAGCATGACAAATAAGAGAAAGATGTGTACACAGTTCAAATAATGATCGTTTTGAGTGAATCGGTTGTATTTTTAAATCGTTTTCACTATATTGGTTAAGCATATAAATAGAAGTATCAATAGCAACTTTTAGTTGATGTAATGCAGATTGAACAAACATTGTAATTCTCCTCGTCTCCGTATATAATAGTTTCTTGAGGATATTATATCATACTCAAAATTCCGAAAATTCTAGTAGTTTGACTAGCATAATGAAAAGTATTATATTGTAAAAGGTCATATGAAACGTGAAATAGAATGGAATGCAATTATTGAGTTAGGAGTTAGACCAATGAGTTTGAAATATGGAAGAGATACAATTGTAGAAATTGACTTAAATGCTGTAAAACATAATGTAAAAGAATTTAAAAAACATGTAAATGATGAAGAAATTAAGATGATGGCTGCTGTAAAAGCGAATGGGTATGGCCATGGGGCAGTTGAAGTTGCCAAAGCTGCAATTGAAGCTGGAATAAATCAACTTGCAGTTGCATTTGTAGATGAAGCAATAGAATTAAGAGAAGCAGGAATTACTGTGCCGATTTTAATTTTAGGATACACACCAGTAGCGGCTGTAGAAGATGTAATTCAATATGACGTTATGATGACTGTTTATAGAGTAGAAGATTTACATGGTATAAATGAAATTGCAAACCGTCTTCAAAAGAAAGTACAAATTCAAGTGAAAATTGATACAGGAATGAGTCGTATCGGTTTACAAGAAGAAGAAGTTAAACCATTTTTAGAAGAATTAAACCGTATGGAGTATATAGAAGTAGTAGGGATATTTACGCATTACTCTACGGCAGATGAAATCGATAAATCATATACGAATATGCAAACAAGTTTATTTGAAAAAGCTGTTAATACAGCGAAAGAATTAGGAATTCAAATACCATATATTCATAGTTCAAATAGTGCAGGATCAATGGAATTAAGTAACACATTTCAAAATATGGTGCGCGTTGGAATAGGAGTGTACGGTATGTATCCATCAAAAGAGGTGGATCATTCAGTCGTTTCTTTACAGCCTGCGTTGTCGTTAAAATCAAAAGTGGCTCATATTAAACATGCGAAGAAAAATCGTGGTGTAAGTTATGGGAATACGTATGTAACAACTGGTGAAGAATGGATTGCGACTGTACCAATTGGTTATGCTGATGGTTATAATCGTCAATTATCTAATAAAGGCTATGCGTTAATTAACGGGGTTCGAGTACCTGTAATTGGCCGTGTTTGTATGGATCAGTTAATGTTGGATGTTTCAAAAGCGATGCCAGTACAAGTAGGAGACGAAGTAGTATTCTACGGTAAACAAGGTGAAGAAAATATCACAGTAGAAGAAATAGCGGATATGTTAAGTACAATAAACTATGAAGTTACATGTATGCTAGATAGAAGAATTCCGCGTGTTTATAAAGAAAATGACGAAACAACTGCAGTTGTAAATATATTAAGAAAAAACTGAATCATTTAGATTCAGTTTTTTTATTTTTGGCAAGTGAAAAATGCTCTATTTGTACCGTACGATTGAATATTTTTAAAACCTACAGATTGTAATGCATGAGTAATTTCGTCTTTAGTGTAACATGTTTCTTTAAAAGAAAAGTCACTTCTTTTCCAAATATCATTTGTATCACGTGTAAATAATATGAAATTCATTTCTGCTTTTTTGTTTTTATTATCAAATGTAGAATCAATCGTACAAACATATTCTTTCTCTGAAATATGAAACGAAGCAATCCAGTTTTCAAGAAATCCTTTTTCCATATTCATATCAAATGCGAATATACCCTCGTTATGTAATACGGAGTAAACGTTGTGAAACACACTTTTTAGTTCATCTAAATTCATAATATGGTTTAAACTATCACCGGCAGAGATGACGTAGTGGAATTGCTCATTTATATTGAAATAGCGAGCGTCATCGACGAAAAAGGTTGCATCTGGCGCATTTTCACTTGCATATTCAATCATTTGAGTAGAACCATCTATACCAGTTACGACAAAATTATTATCAAGTAGTTTCCTAGTAAGATGACCAGTCCCGCAACAAAGATCTAAAATATGAGAACGTGGTTGTGCATATTGTAAAACGAGTTTTTCAAAAGCTAGATAGGAGTGTTCGGCAAAATGTCCCCAATGTTTATTATAAATAGATGCGAAAATATCGTAATCAGAATAAATAAGTTTTTTAGACATAAATATTCTCCGTGCTATTCATTAAATTATAATAGTCATGCTTCGTTTTAATTTTAAAACCACATTGTGTATATAGTTTTAAAGCATGGTTATTTTTCGTTTCGACGTCTAATTCAATTGTTGAAGTTCCTTCTGTAATAAGGGTATGTACCATATAACTAAGAATATCTTTTCCATATCCTTTACCTTGATAAGAAGGATGAACGGCGAATCCTGATAGTGTAGTAGATTGTTCTTGCTCAGTAACTGTAATTGTTCCAATAGCTTTTTCGTTAATAAGAGCACTGTAAACTTTATGAGAAGGTGAAGTCATCATTTTTTGTAACCATGTAGCCGTATTGTCTACTGAATCACCAAAAGCTTTACTAGAAATTTCAATAAGGTCAAGAAGTGATTCTGAAGCTGCAAGAGTAAGCTGTATATTACTTTCTGTTGTTTTTTGAATTTCGTTTGTTTTGAACTCCATACTATATTCACTATATAAATACGGTAACTTCATATGTTTTACAAATTCATTCCCAGAAATAGAATCCCCATTGATAATAAGAAGAGCTTCATCTGCCTCTCTATTTTGTATTTCTTTCATTGCAGTTTGTAAAAGGGTAGTTCCGAAACGTTGTTTTCTAAAATGAGGATGTACAAAGCCTATTAGTTCAAGCTTTGTTGGTCTTTCGAAATCATACATATTTAAAGTGCCAATTAATTGAGTACCGTTATAAAGAAGAAAATCGTTTATATGATCTTCATTTCGATTTTTTAAAAAGTTGATATGTAAATCTGAAGAGTAATCAAGATTGTCTTGTTGCCCGCAAATATAAGCCAAATCCTTCATTTGCTGTATTTCACTTTCTGTTACAGAACACTTTTTCTGAATATCCATTGTATACTCCCTCTCAATTGTATTTAAAAATAGGATGGGTGACTTAACCATTCCTTTAATTCCACACTACCTTGCACAGATAACAGTCGGTATAAATAACGATATGGTCGTCTACATTCTTCAAGATGAGGAATAGGCATAATTGTTTCGTAACCACTTTTAAAGGCATGTGCTTCTTTTTCGGTAAGTACATATTCTAGTCCGATAAAATCAAACTCTCGCGGGGCAACCGCGTAAGCTTCAGTATCTACTAAACCCGTAATAGTTGTACCGTCATATAAAAATTGGGTAGGGTCCATATCAAGTAAGACGAGTGTAGCTTCTTTTGGTACGGACAGGGAAGAAAGCTGTGATTCAAAGGTAGGAAAAGCATTTTGTATGCTTTCATCATCGGAATAAAACATATTCACAAGCTCTTTACTCACGTTTAAAATATGTGATTGGAATTCATCTAGTGGAACTTTGAACGTGCCTGACGGATTTCCTATAAAATCGGCTTTAAACTTATGTATTTCTGCAAGTCCTTTTCCTAGGCTAAATAAAATAGAATCTGGTTGCTCGATAAAAGATTGAACTGTGTTACCTACTAACTTTTCGACCACCACAAATTCACGGCCATTTAAAACATGTTTTTCTAATATTGTTGGGATAGGAAGATTCGTATGTTCTTGTAGCAATGTATGTACAGTTTCTAAATGATGGACGTTCCTTGGATCAATTCCAAATAGATTTTTACATCCCCACCAAAAATCATTATTTGGTTCTTCATTTATTTTAGAAGTACGAACGATAACTTCTGTATCTTCTGTTTGAACGAGAAAAACATCACTTGCATGATCTTCATAACCTGGGTGCAAGGCTTGAACGGATAGAATAGGTGAATTGAATAGTTGTTGTAGCATGAAAAGACTCCCTTTTCTGTAAATTCTATAAATTCATTATATAACAGATGATGTGTTATGAGGATAAAGATAAAAAGATTGAAAGCAAAGTTACATTTATAGCGAAAATTCATTAAAAACATTATATTTCTACATTTTTGTGTGAATTGTCTAAAAATTATAGTAGTAAGACTTGAATGTAAGACTCATATCTTTAAATCTATGAAGAGTAAAAGTAAAACTAAGCATTCATTTATAAGATTGTGAATCAAAATAATGTAGATTATAGAAAATATTTCTCAATAATAAAATGAAGAGAAAAGCATGAAGAAGTAGAATGCATTCATTTATAATAGGCTTAAATTAATTAATATAATTAATTGTTAACTTTATAAGATTGACTGGATAGGAGAGAATATTATGGCAAATGTACTCGTAATAAATTTCCCTGGGGAAGGTCATATTAATCCGACTTTAGCTATTGTAAGTGAGTTAATCCAAAGAGGAGAAACAGTTGTTTCTTATTGTATTGAAGATTATAGAAAGAAGATTGAAGCAACAGGTGCGGAATTCCGAGTGTTTGAGAATTTTCTCTCTCAAATTAATATTATGGAACGAGTAAATCAAGGTGGGAGCCCTTTGATGATGCTATCTCATATGATTGAAGCATCAGAGCGTATTGTTACTCAAATTGTAGAAGAAACAAAAGAGGAAAAATATGATTATTTAATATATGATAATCATTTTCCAGTAGGACGTATTATAGCGAATATTTTACAATTACCAAGCGTTTCATCTTGTACAACGTTTGCTGTTAATCAGTACATTAATTTTCATGATGGGCAAGAATCGAGACAAGTAGACGAAATGAATCCATTATATCAATCTTGTTTAGCGGGAATGGAAAGATGGAATAAGCAGTATGGAATGAAATGTAATAGTATGTATGATATTATGAACCATCCTGGTGATATTACGATTGTATATACTTCAAAAGAATATCAGCCGCGTTCAGATTTATTTGATGAATCGTATAAATTTGTAGGTCCATCAATTGCTACTCGAAAAGAAGTGGGGAGTTTTCCTACCGAAGATTTAAAAAATGAAAAAGTGATTTTCATTTCTATGGGAACAGTTTTTAATGAACAACCTGCTTTGTATGAAAAGTGTTTTGAAGCGTTTAAAGATGTAGATGCGACAGTCGTATTAGTCGTTGGTAAGAAGATAAATATAAGTCAATTTGAAAATATCCCGAAAAACTTTAAGTTGTATAATTATGTCCCGCAATTAGAAGTTTTACAGCATGCTGATGTATTCGTGACACATGGTGGTATGAATAGTTCGAGTGAAGCGTTATATTACGGTGTCCCATTAGTTGTAATTCCGGTAACAGGAGATCAGCCATTCGTTGCAAAACGATTGACTGAAGTAGGGGCAGGCATAACACTTAATCGTAACGAGTTAACTTCTGAATTGTTACGTGAGACTGTAAAGAAAGTAATGAATGATGTGACGTTTAAGAGAAATAGTCGTAAAGTGGGAGATTCGCTTAGAAATGCTGGTGGATATCAAAGGGCAGTTGAGGAAATATTTGAATTAAAAATGAAGCCGTATGTAAAGATTAACTAGATGTTAAAAACACACTTACTTTTAATTTGTAAGTGTGTTTCTAGTATTACGTGTTACATGTGTTACATAAAAATAGCAATAAAGGTAAAACTTTTCTGTATATAAATCGATACCTTTGAATTAGTAGTAAAATTACGTTAAAATAATACTAAGAAAATATATAAGTTTTGGGGGTAATGAATGAAGAAAGTATTTGAATACGTATTATTAACAATTGGCTCAATTATAGTAGCAGGTTCATTAGAGCTTATTTTAGCACCTAATGGATTAGTAGATGGCGGGGTAACGGCTATTGCTATTATGGCAAATAAAGTCGCAGGATTGCCGCTTTATGGTGTGTTCTTAGGAATTAATATCCCAATTTTATTATTTACTGCAAAAGTAATGGGAAAGAAATTTTTTATCCGTACATCTTATGCGAATGTAGTTACAACACTCGGATTAATTTATTTAAAACCATTCCCAGCAATTACGACTTCTGAGTTATTAATTGTACTTTATGGTGGAGTGCTGTTCGGAATTGGTGTTGGGATTGTTGTTAAAATGGGTGGAGCAATTGACGGTTCGGAAATGTTAGCAGTTTGGATGAATAAACACTTTAATGTACCGATTAGTACATTTTTACTTGCAGTAAATGCAGTTATTTTCATCTTTGTTGCCATTTTATTTTCAATCGAACAAGCGATGTTCTCATTAGCCATTTTCTATATTGTTACGAAAATGATTGATTTTATATTAGATGGTATAAATCAAGGTAAGAGCGTTATGATTATTTCTGGTAAGAATAAAGAAATAGGCGATTTACTTATGAAAGAATTGCAACTATCTGTTACGTATCTACATGGAGAAGGTGGTTTTTTAGGGGAGCATAAGAGAATCATTTATTGTATTACAAACCGATTCATTTATCCGAAAATGAAAGATCTCGTTCTCTCTGTAGATCCAACCGCTATAATTGAAGCTTCTTATTCAACAGAAACGACTGGTGTGAAACGTCCGGGAAGGAAAGCTAGGTCAGGTGAATAACTAGAAGAAGGCTGTCCAAAAAGTTATTTTGGAACAGCCTTCTTTTTTATTTTGTTGAATTGTTAGTATGTTACAAGTTAAACCCACTGTTAACAAGTTTCCTTGCAAATAGGGAACCAAGCGTTTTTCAATAATATAGCCAACGTTTCAATTTTATTTTCTGGAATGCTACCAAAACCGAGTAATACGTATGATTCCTTACGTAAATCATTTACGAAATCATATGGAGAAAGCGGGTATAATTTAACGCTTTGTTTTTTAGCGGATTCAATCAGTTCGTTTTCATTCATACTGTTATGGACACATAAAACAATATGAAGTCCGGACTGTTCGCCAAGAATTTGAACATTAGCCCCCATTTCTTTCATAATGGATTTTACTAACGCATGATGTTTTCTTTTATATAGTGTACGACTCCGGTTAAGATGACGTTCCCAATTCCCGCTTTGTATAAAGTTAGCAAAAGCAAGTTGTTGTATTGTAGCGACTGTTTGTTTAAAAATTCCATGCAGTTCTTGATATGTTTTTAAAAGATGTGGTGCTAAAACAACATATCCCATTCGTAAAGAAGGTAAAAAAGATTTTGAGAAAGTCCCCATATAAATAACGCGTTCATTTGAATCAAGACTTTGCAAAGAAGGAATCGGCTTACCAGCGTAGCGAAACTCACCGTCATAGTCATCTTCAATAATGTATCCGCTGCAATCAGTAGCCCACTTTAACAATTCTAATCTTCTAGATAAAGGCATAATAATCCCGAGTGGAAATTGATGTGATGGTGTAACGTATGCGACATTGGCATTTGTATTATATAAGCTAGAAATATCAATACCTTTTTCATCCAATGGTATGGGATGAATTTGTCTATCACAGCTTTTAATGATTGCGTGTATACGGTGAAATCCAGGGTTTTCAATGCCGTATTCTTTTGTAGGGCCAAGCAGTTGAAGTAGTAGCCAGAGAAGTGGCTGCGTTCCGGCACCGATCACAATTTGATCAGGTGAAGAATGTACACCGCGAGAATGATATAAATATGTTGATATATGCTCTCGAAGAGCGAATTCACCTTGAGGGTCTTCTTTGGCAAATAGTGCATTTTCGTATTTAAGAATGGATTCTTGTAATGCTCGTTTCCAATTTGTAATCGGAAATGTATTTTGATCAATAAGCCCTTGGCTACAATCATATTCGAATTTTTCGTCTATTAAATTGCTCGTCTTCATTGCTGCATCTCGTTTTTTATTTGGGATAACGTCAATATCGAAATTTGCTACAAAAATACCCCGTTTCGGTTTACTTTCTACATAACCTTCAGCTAATAATTGTTGATAAGCTGATTCAACAGTAATGCGGCTAATATTAAGTTGTGATGCTAAATTTCTGTGTGAGGGTAGACGTGTGCCGACAGAAATAGTCCCTTGTATAATTTCAGCTTTAATATATTCGTAAATTTGCAAGTAAATAGGTGTGTTACTTTGTAATTGCAATGGGATAGTAAAATCCATATAAAACGCTCCTTTAAAACTGGCCTTATAAAAAATACTTAAACTGTCACTTAAGTAAAGGGCAGTTACTTTCTATAATAATGATATAACATTTAGAAAATTAAATAAATAGTTAGGGAGAGTTAAAAATGAATGTTAAAGAAGTAGTAACGGAAGATCAATTACATGAAGTATTACCTGTTTTACAGCAATTAAGAACGAAACTTTCAAAAGAGGAAACAAGCTCTTTATTTCGAAATATGAAAGAAGAAAATTATAAATTATTTTCGCTGCGTAATGAGGAGGATGAAGTTGTTAGCCTTGCAGGTGTAGCGATTTGTACGAATTTTTATAATAAGAAGCACGTTTTCGTATATGACCTTGTAACAGCAGACACACATCGTTCAAAAGGACATGGAAATGTATTCCTTTCGTATATAGAGAACTGGGGAAAGGAAAACGGATGTGAATCTATCGTCCTCACATCAGCATTTGCAAGAATTGATGCGCATCGTTTTTATGAAAGAGAAGGGTATGATAAGGTGAGTTATTCTTTTCATAAAGAATTATAAATAATAAGAAGAAGCTGTCCCGCAAAAGTTGGGAACAGCCTCTTCTTATTTATTAAGTTATTATTGAACGGTAAATAGGTTGTAAGTTATGGTATATGTATTTGAAAAGGTTATATAGTGTATTTTGTCGAATTGTTTTAATTTAATAAAGAGAATGATTGGAGCGCTTATACTTGAAGAAAATAAAGAAACTATCAATCCCTAATGATGCTAGAGTTATCGTCATATCTGATATTCATGGAGAATTAAATCTTTTAAAAGAAGCACTATATAAAGTTAACTTTAAAGATGAAGATTATTTAATTATTAATGGAGATCTTTGCGAGAAAGGACGAGATAGCGTAGGTGTAGTAAACTACGTTATGAATCTTGTAAAGAACAATTCAAATGTTCACGTTGTTGAAGGAAATTGTGAAGTTTTAGTTGATGCTCTTCTAAATGAAAATCCTCGTCTTATTAATTATTTATGTACGAGAAAGCATTCGATTTTTAATGAATGGCTAGAGCAATTGGATTTTTCAGTTCATGAAGGCACTTCAATTCGTGAAGTGAGAGAAGCATTGCTAAGTGAATTTTCACAAGAACTATATTGGCTAACGGAGTTGCCAACAGCGATTGAAACAGAAGATTATATTTTTGTGCATGCCGGGCTAGAAGATAGAGTAGATTGGAAAGAAACAGAGCGCAAAAATGCGATAGCAATGCCAGAGTTTTTTAATAAATCACATAAAGCAAATAAGTATGTAATAGTTGGTCATTGGCCTGTCGTGAACTATTCTGAAGAAGCACCATCTAACAATCCAGTTATTGATAAGGAGAAAAAAATTATTGCAATTGATGGAGGAAATGCAATTAAAGAAGCAGGACAATTAAATGCATTTATCATTCAGAGGAAACAAACGGGCGATACGTTTTCTTATACATATGTAGACTATTTTCCAGAGTATGAAGTAATAGCGGATTTTAATGCGAATTCAGAAATGCAGGGCGGAGTGACATATCCGTATTATTACATAGAGCCTATCGAGAAGATGCAAGATTACACAATATGTAAGCAAAAGGAAACAAATAAATTACTCACTGTAAAAAATGAATACATGAAACAACTTGAGTCAGGTGAATATACAGTGAAAACTGATATTTCTTGTGCGCAAATAAGCGTTAGAAAAGGAGATATCGTTTCTCTCATTGATGGTAGTTGTTCAGGATATGATTTAATTAAAAAAGATGGTGTAGAGGGGTGGATAGAGAAAGGCATTTTGCTTGAGCTGAAATAGGAGGGATGTAACCTCCTATTTTTTATTGCCTATTTTGCGCCTTCGTACTTCAATTAACCTTTTAAATTAGTGGACTGCCTGCTGTCTTTAATAAGTAAATAAATCGTACTCGGTAGAATGATAAGCGTCATTCCTAAAAGAATTGCTAGTATGCCATAACCTCTATAGGGAGCAGAAACGCTAAAAGGAAGTATCGCTAAAAAAATCCCTGCTATCATCATTGAAATACTACTAATATTTGAAGCTCTTTTTTCGAGGTGCTTATCATTCCATTCTAATGAAACGGTTGATTTAGTCGTATCAATTTTGGAACTGAAATAACCTATTAATATAAATAAAAGCCCTAATGCTAAAAATATGAAATGATCAAGAGGAAGTGAAAAGCCAAGAGCGATGAGGGCAATGACAATATCGACAAAAAATAAGAATAATAACATTGTGTTGCCGATCCAATGGAGAAATTTCTGGTTACTCACTGCTTTAGATAAAGCTAAAAATACAAAGAATAAGAAGAAACATATAATTATATTTACGATTACAAAAGTGCTTTTATCCATTGTTGATGTAGGCGTTCCATTGAAGTCCCATTTTGTAACAATATTTGATGGTAAGAAGAAATATAGAATAATATTTGTCGTAATAATAGTGAGAAATAAAGCAATACTAAATTGATTATTCATTGAATCACCAGCTTTCTAAATCAATAATTGGTATCTTATAACAAAATTATACAATATAATATACGATATTAGTTTTGATTTTTCTGAAAAAACATTATAATTATATATGAAATAAAGGTGAATGCAGGAGGGAATTATGCAAAACGTTGTATTAAAGGGGAAGAAAGTTACAATTCGTACAATAGAAGAATCGGATATAGAAACATTATGGAATATCATATTTAAAGAAGAAAGCCCAGAATGGAAGAAATGGGATGCGCCATATTTCCCGTTCTCAATGCAAGAATACTCCTCCTATAAAGAGAAGATGCAAACTCGTTTGAAAGAAGAACCACTGTCAAATTTAATTATAGAAAATAACGGTCAAATCATTGGGACAGTCGGGTTTTATTGGGAATATAAACCGACGCGTTGGTTAGAGATGGGGCTTGTGATTTATGACCCAACATACTGGAATGGTGGATACGGTACAGAAACATTGACATTATATAGAGATTTGCTATTTGAAAAAATGGAGATTGGTAGAGTAGGAATCACGACTTGGTCTGGCAATGAACGAATGATGAAAGTAGCGGAGAAAATAGGAATGAGCTTAGAAGGTAGAATGCGAAAGTGTCGTTATTATAACGGAACATACTATGATTCTATTCGAATGGGAATGATTCGTGAAGAATGGGAAGCACTATGTGTAACGAAGGGGTGAGAAAGATTGTACGCTATTATTGCTACATTTGATCGTGTATTTACTAATAAAATTACAGAACTGCAAAATGAATTAACGAATATAATGGGAACAAATCAATTAGCTGGAGTAGAACCTCATATTACGATTGCGGATTATAATGAGTTAGATGTTAATTTGTTTATTGAAAAATTAAAGGAATTTGTAGCTATTCAAGAAAGTATGTCTGCAGTCACTTTTCCTTCTGTTGGAACTTTTCCTACTAACGGTACGATTTTTCTAGCTCCGACTGTTACCGATGAATTGTTAAAACTTCATCATTCTTATCATGATTATTTTAAAAATTTTCATGACAATCCAAATTCATATTACGTACCGGGAAAATGGGTTCCGCATTGTACGATTGCGAATCATTTGAATTCAACTCAGTTTTTAAGTGCGATGGAGTATATATATGAGAATTTTGATGTTACAACAGCCTCGATTGAAAAGTTAAAATTAATTAAGGTGAATTATGAAAATGGTTCTGCCGTTTCTTCTAGTATATTAGCAGAATGTAATTTAAAGAGAATGGAGACATCGAGATGACATATATAATTAGAGAAATGAAGCAAGAAGACATTCACGCTGTACAATCAGTAGCAAAAATAGCTTGGCATGATACATATGAAGGCATTATTCCAAGAGAAATTCAAGACAGTTTTTTAGACGAGGCATATTCTGATGAAAAAATGAAATATCGTCTTAAAAATACACATTTATTCGTTGCGGAAGAAGAGGGAGAAGTAATAGGATTTGCTAACTTTTCACCTGTTAGACTACAAAATGAAGCGGAATTAGGTGCGATTTATTTGTTACCAGATCAGCAAGGAAAAGGGATCGGAAGTGCTTTATTACAAAGAGGGATTAAGGAATTAAATGGGATACGTAAATTGTACATACATGTAGAAGCAGCAAATGAAAAAGGAAAACGCTTTTATGAAGCGAAAGGTTTTGCTGAATTAGAGCAATTTGAAGAAGACTTTGAAGGACATATGATGCAGACAGTAAGGATGGTTTTATACGTATAAGGAGGACTAGCAATGAAAATTTTTGATTGTAGTGAAAAAGTAGGAAAGCACATATCAGTATTTCAATCTAATTTCATAATGTCGAAAATAGTAAACCATCAAGGAAATGTACATATCGGTGCTATGCATTTACAAGCCAATGGAATAATCGGATGTCATGAAGCAGTTGTATCTCAACTGCTTCTTATTGTTAATGGAGAAGGGTATGTATGCGGAACGGATAAAGAAAAAGCAAAGGTGGAAGCGGGAAAAGCTGTATTTTGGGAGAGGGGCGAATTTCATGAGATAAGTACGGAAAAGGGGTTGATGGCAATTTTGATTGAGTCGGAGGAACTTGAGAAAGGAGTTTTAATGAAAGAAGTGAGAAAAATTTGATGATAAAGATGTGTAAGGGGAGGATTACTATGCGCAAAGTTACACAAATAGTAATATGTGCGGCTGCAGCACTATTAATCACACTAGTTATGATAAATGGATAAATGTGGAAAGGTAAAATTGTTATTTCACTAGCTGTTCTTATATTTACTGGATTTTCTCTAGTATGGAACACATTTGTTATAAATCTTATGGAGAAATTCAATAGAAAAAGGAGTAACTAAATGCGACCTTTCAAGCGAATGAGAACTATATATTTAATAACAGTACCTATAATTGCATTACTCTCATTATTTTTTCCACAGTCATTAGAAGCTCGTATACTTAATTTCTTTTTGTACTTGTTTTTGGCGGATTAGCAATTGGATTTATATATACAATGGGATTTATTGGAATGAAAAAGGTAAAAGGGAATGACAATGAAGCTTTTATAAGTGGGAACAGTAGTAAAGCCCAAAGGTGTAGATTTGTAAAATTTGAGAGGACGGATAATGAGTAGTAAGATAGGGAGGAAAGTTGAAATGGATCCAATCAAAGTGAGAAAATATATTACATATGTTGCAGTTGCGATACTTCTTATATTTGCTATGTTATTGCCATATAGCCTACTTAAAAAGATGGCTCTTATTATTTTTGTTTTAATTTTAGGAGCTATTTCCTTAGGGGCGAATAAAGTGGTAGGACGAATACATAACAAATTTAAACAATAATAAAGTTTGAAAAAGGATAGGGATAATCCACTATTAATTAGGAAAAGAAACGGGATTATACGTTAGAGATGGTTATAGGATAGGTGATACTAATAAATTGAAGGATTAAGAGAGGGGCATATTAATATGCAATCATTTAAGGCCGGAAAATATATTACATATGTTGCAATTGCTATATTACTTGTAGTCGCTATTATGTCTCCTTATGAATTACCTAAAAAGATTGGTTTTATTATAGGTGTTCTTATTTTAGGGGTATGTGCACTTGGTACTAATAAACTTTACGAACGGATATTCCTTATATGGAAGATATAACTGTAACTCAAAAAATGCACGATTTTAGTAGTATTGTAGGTTATGATGAGTATACAGCCAAGGTAGGTGCGGAATATAGTTCGCGCAAGTATGAATTGCTTTTAGAGAAAATTGATGTTCCGGATATTCTTCCGTATTTCAGTGATCACGATATAACAATCCGCTTAGAATTGGGAGTAGGGACTTATGGGTATAAGCTTCACATGGGTCAAGAGAAAGGTTTTTATGCATCATACGAAGGTTTTGGAGGAGGTTTTTTCTTGAAACCTGAAAAAAAGGAGTAATCACACATGTTTAAACAAGGACGTATTTTGATGTATATTTTTACCGCGGTTTTATTTTTTTCTTCATTCTTTTTTCCGCAGCCAATGGAAAAAAGGTTTTTAACAGCTATTGCAGCATTGATTATTGGTGGAATAGGTATTGGAATTTCCTATCTATTAGAAATTTTGAGTAACAAGTCGAATATATCTAAAAAGAACGGAGAATGACGATGGAGCTTTTCCCGATTGGTTCAGTTGTGAAGCTAAAAGATCTAAACCAACCTGTTATGATTATTGGAAGAATGGTCATTTCAGCAGATAAACTTGATTTTGATTACGTAGGGGTTTTTTATCCGGTTGGTTATTTAGGCGATGAAAAAGTGTTATGCTTTAATCATGATAAGATTGTAGAGGAAATACATAGAGGGTATTTGAATGAGAGTGAATTAATTTTACGTGAGAGATTAGTAGAATTGTAAAAATATTGAAAAATACATATTGATTTTAAAAATACGATAGGGGAAACAAAATGGGAAAGATAATGAGAACTATAGTAATCATTGGCATACTTGTTCCTCCAGTGCTGCTGTGGAGTGCACCTGGTATTCCTTTAAATGATAAACTGCTGTTTACAGGTTTACAACTAACTGTAGGATTCACCACAGTAGTAGCGTTAGAGATTATATTTAAAAATCGAAAAAAGAAGAGGGCAAAATAGAGATAGATTGTATGGAATAACAGCTGAAAATATGTAACGTGTATTATTAATCGTTTTACTTGGGAGGTGACCTACTGGTTGCCTCTTTTAACGTTATGCTTATAGTTTTATCTGAAAAAGAAAAAAGGAGCAATCAAGCATGTTTAAACAAGGGCGTATTTTAATGTGTACTTTTACCGCAGTGCTATTTTTTCTTCCTTCTTCTTTCTATAGCCAATGGGAAAAAAGGTTTTAACAGCTATTGTTGCTCTAATTATTGGTGGAGTAGGTATTGGAATTTCCTATTTATTAGAAAATTTCAGTAGCAAGTCGAAAAATATATCTAAATAAGAAAAGAGAATAACGATAAAGCGTTCCTAATTGGTTCAGTTGAAAAGATAAAAGATTTAAATTGTTTTTTTATGTTATAAAAATTAACAAGCGTTAACAAGTAAATGCGTAGTATATCATATAGTAACGGCAAGCGGAGTACATGTGAATAGATATTAGTTAAGAAGAGGCTACTTATAATAGGCAGCCTCTCCTGCGTGTATTATGCATTATTATCGATACATCGTCCACATCCCAATGTCTTTAAACCCTAGTCGTTTATAAATTCGTCCAGCAGCTGGATTGTTATAAAATAAACAAAGTGTTCGGCCTTCTTTCGTAAAGTCTTGAATCATTTTTTGTAATATGAGTGAAGCGTAGCCATTTCCGCGATAATTCGGGTGTGTACATACACCAACTACCATAGCAGATAATGAATTTTCAGCGGAAGTAGAGGCGGATGCGATGATTGCACCGTCTTTTTCAATATAATATGTACGTCCTGTATTTGTTTCGATAGCCTGCCTTAATATTTTCTCTGATTCATTAGTAGTCGGAAATTCAGCGATGTCACTTCTTAATTGCATAATTCGCTCTACATCATCTAGTGTGGCAAGTTTAATTGTTTCTTGGATAGGCGTGCTAGGTAAGTTGTTGTCATTTAGACATTCGCAAAAATACATTTCATTTTTGGCGCCTAATTGTAGACTTGGAGAAGTTTCAAACCTTTCTACAATAGTTGACTTGCCAGAGAGTTTAAGCGGTTTATATGCGGAAAGAAGTGCCTCATAATCAATGGTAACAAAGTCTTCTTTACTATATGGTATAAATGAATCGTGGAATCGGAGTAGAATTGATTTTAATGCCCCATTCTCTTTAAATACTCCCCATAATTCTTGAAAATCTGTGTCATAACCGAAAGCTTCAATATCTCCAATAATAAACAAGTTAATGGCTGCTTCTTCTTTTAGGTAAGCGAATACTTGTTCATGATCTTTCTTTGTTAATTTTCGCATCATAACGAATCGACCTCTTTTTTATTTTTTCTAAATATTACAACTTAAGTTTTTTGAAATCAATATAAAATTTTATGTTTAGTTCACAAACTTTCGGAAAAACTAGGAAAGATATGACAAAGGAGGTTATGAACGGTGGATCATCCAATTCAAGGGTTAATGAAAGCAGCAATGGAAAATTTAAAAGAAATGGTTGATGTAAATACGATTGTTGGAGAGCCTGTTCAAACGGCTGACGGTGGTGTGGTGTTAACGGTTTCTAAAGTAGCGTTCGGTTTTGGAGCAGGAGGTTCTGATTTCCAAACGAATGATGGACAAAGAGCGAACGGTAACCCTGCATTTGGTGGCGGTAGCGCGGGTGGTGTTTCTATTACACCAGTAGCATTTCTTGTGGTGAATAAAGATGGAGTAAATATTCTTCATTTACAAAATGCGACACATTTAGCAGAAAAAATGATTGAATTAGCTCCACAAACAATTGATAAAATTCAATCGATGTTCCAAAAAGAAGAAAAGAAAGAGGGAAATCATCATCCTCAAAACCCTGATGAAATCCTTTAAAAACGCCTGCTTATGAGCAGGCGTTTTTTCTTGTAATCACTATGTAATAAAACACATGAAATTGTAAATAGTTTTTGAAGTTTTTTCTATGTTTCTAAAATTTTTCATGTTAAAATATGCTATAGAATTGAAACATATAAAACGAAGGTGGCTAGGTGCTTTGTCTGGAGGATCTGACCAAGTAAAGAATATGATATATATTAATGGTAATCGTCGAGGTCATTGTTTTATTACATCAGGAATTACGTTTAAAGAGTTTGCGAGTAACATCCCTTCACCGCTTCATCAAGTGTTGCTTTTGAAGCACAACTTTGAATGGACGGATTTTCATTATCATACTTTATTTGAATATGTTGAGGAAGAAAATATACATAAGTTAATTCAAGCAGAGATTGATGAATTTGATGAATTTTGTTGGGTAGATTTTGATGATGCAAGCGATTTAGATGAATTAGAGCCGAAAGAAATTGCAGAATTATTATATTTGGCTCACAAAAAAGAACCACTTGCAAGAACATTCTTTCCGTTACTGAAAAATAGATTTGTTTATTTTTCACATGATGACGGATGGTACAACAAAGTGTATTATCGTAGAATTGCCGATTTTGTAGGAATGTTAAGTAAAGTCATTCCGTATAAACTCGGTGCTTTCGGTAAGAAACGTTTTTCTTTCTTTCAAAAATCAAAAATTTTCCCAGCGATTTCAAAAGAATTGATTATGGGACTTATTCCACTAATGGAAGATGGTCTTTACATTGATCTAGCAGGAAAAATTGAGTCAAGAAGAGGTCTTGAAATTCCGGTATATGTAGTTGGTTCGTATGAAAGTACGGATGAGGTACTAGATAACATTGATGAATTGAAAGAACAAGCAACAGAAACAGGTTGGCTCATTTTTGATAAGAAAGAACAAGAGTGGCAATGGGTTGTTGACTAAGAAAACTTGGCGCATGAAGTCAAGTTTTCTTGTCATTTGAAAGGAGAAAAAATGAAGAAATATTATACAATTGTGGGTATTGTAAGTATTATTCTCGTGGCGATACTACTTATTACTTGTCCGAAAGAATCTGATTTTAATTTGTATTTAGAGGATAAGTATGCGTTGAATTGTAATGAGAGTAGTTTTGAATGCACGCAAAATGTAGATGGTAAAAAAGAAAAACTACAATTTGAAAGTACAGATGCACGAAATGGTGTATTCTTTATGACTGTAAAGCAAACATTTAAAACAGAAGCTGGTGTTTCAAAAGAATATAGCGGAGTAGGAATGTTTGGTACATTTCTTTTTGTTTCAGAGAAGACTTTCTAGTAATAGAAGGTCTTTTTTTTATGCTTATGTTCATATAGATGAAGTAAGACAAGCATAGGAGGGATAGCGATGAAGAACACATGTATCGTTTGCGGTGGTGAGGAGTTTTTTTCCTCAACATTATATGCACGTACGAAACAAGATTGGGCATATGCACCAAACATGTATCGGTTTGAAAAAGTATTTATTGAGCATAGGGATGAAGAAAATTATCCAGTGTTTCAAGAAATTACAGCGAAACATTGTTGTGGATGCGGTCATATTATGTTGTATCATGAATGAACACACCAAGTATAACTTGGTGTGTTTTTTTAAAACGCTGACAAAGCAAGCGGATAAAGTAAAGTAAATAAAACAGAAAAACTACCAAAACCAATTGCTGTATATCCAAGTGTTCTTGCTCCGAAATTGACAGCTAATAGGCCAACTAAAATTGCTAGGGAGCCGAGCGTAACTGGATAAAAAGCAATGGAGAATAACGAAAGAAATAAAGCGACATAGCCTACCATTGCGCCGGTATTTGTACCTTCTATTTCATTTGCAATTTCTTTACGCTTATGTCTAATTGGTATGCCAGCTGGTGATATTTCAGCAGCATACTCTTCGTTTTTTTCACCACTTTTAAAATGATGATTTCTCTTTCTTCGCATGTACATCCCTCTCTTTCAATTGGGTGTACCTATAGTATCTTACATAAAGGTAAGAACATGAGTATGAGTTAAACCCAAGTAAAGCAAAAAATGGAGAATACGTATTCCATCGTTAACATATCCATTTCCTATTGAAGATAAAGTGCGGGATTTTTTCCATCACGACTGATTATCAGCCAGCAACAATTGGATTTTTATGAGCAGTTCTCTCCCATTAACTGGTCCTCATCCATTGAATTTTGAGGTAGGTGTCTTACTGCAAGCGGGATAAAACAGGAATTTTGGAAAATGATGTAGAATGAAATGAATGATAATACGTGAAGGTAGGGGAATGTATGACAACATTTAATTGGCATGAATCAGCAGAGAAGAAATGGGATAGTAGTGCGGAGTTTTGGAATAAAAATAGTCAGGAAATGTGGGATAGCGGGAGTAGGAGCACAATTATTCCGTTTTTTGAACAATACGTAAAGAAAGAAGCACAAGTGCTCGATGTTGGTTGTGGTGATGGGTACGGTACATATAAATTAAGTAGCGCAGGCTATAAAGCAGTGGGAGTAGATTTATCGGAAGTGATGATTCAAAAAGGTAAGGAGCGCGGAGAAGGACCAAATTTATCTTTTATAAAAGGAGATCTTTCTGCATTACCATTTGAAAATGAGCAATTTGAATCAATTATGGCAATTAATTCTTTAGAGTGGACGGAAGAGCCATTACGAGCGTTAAATGAAATAAAGCGTGTGTTAAAGAAAGATGGATATGCATGTATTGCAATTTTAGGACCGACAGCAAAGCCACGAGAGAACAGTTATCCTCGCTTGTATGGAAAAGACGTTGTTTGTAATACGATGATGCCTTGGGAATTTGAACAGTTAGCGAAAGAACAAGGTTTTAAAGTTATAGATGGCATCGGCGTATATAAGCGCGGAGTAAATGAGAAGATGTTAGGTCAACTACCTACAGAGTTACAACAATCGTTAACATTCTTATGGGTATTTATGTTAAAAAACGTATAAAGAAATGAAAGAATTTTTAGGAGGTAAATAAGTGCAGAAAATACAAAAAACTGATACAATATCATCAGAACCAATTAAAGGGGGACTAGGGTATATGACAACTACTACAACAGTGAAATCCGATATTGAAATCGCACAAGAAGCGAGTATGAAGAAGATTCAAGAAATTGCAGCTGATTTAAATATTTTAGAAGATGAATTAGAGCCATACGGGCATTATAAAGGTAAGTTATCTCTTGATATTTTTAAGCGCTTACAAGATGAGAAAGACGGTAAAGTTGTTTTAGTAACAGCAATTAACCCAACTCCAGCTGGAGAAGGTAAATCAACAGTAACAGTTGGTTTAGGTCAAGCTTTTAACAAAATTGGTAAGAAAACAGTAATTGCACTTCGTGAACCATCTCTTGGACCGACGATGGGATTAAAAGGTGGAGCAGCAGGTGGCGGTTTTTCACAAGTCGTACCAATGGAAGACATTAACCTTCACTTTACTGGAGATATCCATGCGATCACAACTGCTAATAACGCATTAGCAGCGTTTATTGATAATCATATCCAACAAGGAAACACACTTGGAATTGATACGCGTAAAATTGTTTGGAAACGCTGTGTTGACTTAAATGATCGTGCCCTTCGTAACGTAGTAATTGGTCTTGGTGGACCTGTACAAGGTGTACCACGTGAAGACGGTTTTGACATTACAGTCGCATCTGAAATTATGGCTGTATTCTGCCTTGCAACAGATATTCAAGACTTAAAAGCGCGTCTATCTCGCATCGTAGTTGCTTATAACTTTGCAAATCAACCTGTAACGGTTAAAGATTTAGGTGTAGAAGGTGCGTTAACGCTATTATTAAAAGACGCATTAAAACCAAACTTAGTACAAACATTAGAAAATACACCAGCTATCATTCATGGCGGACCATTTGCGAATATCGCTCACGGTTGTAACAGTGTTATCGCTACAACAATGGCAGCAAAATTAGGTGATTATGTTATTACAGAAGCTGGATTCGGTGCTGATTTAGGCGCTGAGAAGTTTTTAGATATTAAAGCTCGTGCAGCTGGTATCAAACCAGAAGCAGTTGTTATTGTTGCGACTATTCGTGCACTTAAAATGCATGGCGGCGTAGCAAAAGATCAATTAAAAGAAGAAAATGTAGATGCATTAGCAAAAGGTATGGAAAACTTACAGAAGCATGTTGAAACAATTCAAAGCTTCGGTGTGCCTTTCGTAATTGCAATTAATAAATTCATTACAGATACAGATGCAGAAGTTACATACTTACAAGAGTGGTGTAATGAGCGTGGCTATGCAGTATCCTTAACAGAAGTTTGGGAGAAGGGTGGCCAAGGCGGAGTTGACCTTGCTGAAAAAGTACTAAAAGAAATCGAAAAAGGTGAGAACAACTACGCACCACTTTATGAATTAGAATTACCATTAGAAGAAAAAATTCGTACAATTGCTCAAAAAGTATATGGCGCAAAAGATATTGAATTTGCCCCGAAAGCACGTAAGCAATTAGCTCAATATGAAGGAGAAGGTTGGAGTAACCTACCAGTTTGTATGGCGAAAACACAATACTCTCTTTCTGACGATGCAACGAAATTAGGTCGTCCATCCGACTTTATCGTTACAATTCGTGAGCTAAAACCATCTATCGGTGCAGGTTTTATCGTTGCGTTAACAGGTACAATGTTAACAATGCCAGGTCTTCCAAAACAACCAGCAGCACTTCAAATGGATGTAAATGAAGATGGAAAAGCAGTAGGTTTATTCTAAAAGGTTGTAATTCATCTCGTTTATCTGTAAACTATATATACATCAAGTGGCGCCTTTCCATCGAAAGGCGCCTGTTTTTTGGAGGAAATTATGTTTGATCCAACTGCTTTTGACAATTTAAAAGTAATCGTAGAAGGTGCTGTGTATGATTTTGATCTACATGGAGATATTCTTGTAACAGATCGAAAAGATATGATGGACCTTGCCTCATTAAGTCGTATATATCATATCTCATTTCAATTAACAGAACCGTTCGAACCATTAGTAGAAGCAACATTTTCATTATCTGTGGATGCAAAGAACTTGTCTGGTGAAATACTAGAAGTGCCTCAGTTTACACCAGGTTGTGAAATGAAGCTAGCATTTTCATTCCCGTTAGAACAACCAGAAGTAGGATGCGAAGAAATTGAAACTTTAATGCGTTCTATATGGGGAAAAGAAAGAATGATTATGCAGAAAGTTTCATACGAATATAATAAGCAAGCGATTTCATATCATAATAAGGTAGAGGTTCTATTTCAAAAAGCGATTACAGAAGACCATGTTGATGATTTAATAGCTGTTATTTCACACATGATAGAAACGGTGCGAACAATACAGCATTTTCTTCAAAAATAGAGATAAAGGAGAAAAACAAATGATAAAAGATATGCAACCATTTTTACAACAAGCTTGGGAGAAGGCTGGTTTTAAAGAATTAACTGAAATTCAAAAACAAGCGATTCCAACTATTTTAGAAGGACAAGACGTTATAGCTGAATCTCCAACTGGAACAGGAAAAACGTTAGCGTACTTATTACCCCTTTTACATAAAATTAATCCTGAAGTAAAACAGCCACAAGTTGTTGTTTTAGCGCCAACACGTGAACTTGTAATGCAAATTCATGAAGAGGTTCAAAAGTTTACAGCAGGAACTGAAATTTCAGGTGCATCTTTAATTGGTGGCGCAGATATTAAGCGCCAAGTTGAAAAATTAAAGAAACATCCGAGAGTAATTGTCGGTTCACCAGGACGTATTTTAGAATTAATTCGTATGAAAAAGCTAAAAATGCATGAAGTGAAAACAATTGTATTTGATGAGTTTGATCAAATTGTAAAACAAAAGATGATGGGCGCAGTACAAGATGTAATTAAATCAACGATGCGCGACCGTCAATTAGTATTCTTCTCAGCGACAATTACCAAAGCGGCAGAAGACGCGGCACGTGATTTGGCAGTTGAACCACAAGTGGTACGTGTAACACGTGCAGAGTCAAAAAGCTTAGTTGAGCATACGTACATCATTTGTGAGCGACGCGAAAAAAATGATTATGTAAGAAGAATTATGCATATGGGCGATGTAAAAGCAGTTGCTTTCTTAAACGACCCATTCCGTTTAGATGAAATTACTCAGAAATTGCAGTTCCGTAAAATGAAAGCAGCAGCTCTTCATGCAGAAGCAGGTAAGCAAGAGCGTGAAGCAACGATGCGTGCATTCCGCGGCGGAAAATTAGAAATTCTACTTGCTACTGATATTGCAGCACGCGGTATTGATATTGATGATTTAACACATGTAATTCACTTAGAATTACCGGACACAGTAGACCAATATATTCACCGCTCAGGACGTACAGGACGTATGGGTAAAGAAGGAACTGTCGTATCTCTTGTAACTCCACAAGAAGAGCGCAAATTACTACAATTTGCGAAAAAACTAGGCATCGTATTTACGAAGCAAGAAATGTTCAAAGGAACATTTGTAGAATCGAAGCCACCAGCACCTAAGAAAAAGAAACCAGCATTTACTGGGAAGAAAAAGCCTAGATAAATAATGGGGAAGGCGTAACTATTTATAGTTACGTCTTTTTGTTTGTAATTGAATAACAAAGGGAATTTAAATGTATCTATCTTATAAGAAATATCGATAAGGGTGAATCATTTCTCATTTAGTTTGTACAAGGAAGTAATATAAAAAAGTCGAATATTAAACTGATGCGAAATAATAAAAAGAAGGTACATATATGGATAGGAAATTAGGAATGTTTTTGAATACGAAACATATTGAAGTAAACGAAGGAATACAAAAAGCAAGGGAATGGGATTTAGAATATACTCAATTATATGCTATGAATAAAAACTTCAACTTAGCTAATATTCCAGTGGTAGAATGGACTGCTTTAAAGAAAAGCTTATCTTTTAATGGGATAAAGATTCCATCATTAGCAATTAGTTTTGGAGAAAATGGAATTACAGGAACAGAAGCTGACAGTGCAATAAATCAGATTAAATATATTACTGACAGAGGTTTGGAGCTGGGAGCAAAGATAATAACAGCTCATATTGGGAAAGTTCCAGATGATGAAAAAAGTGAGAGCTATGATAAAATGGTGCGGGTTTGTTATGAGATAGGGGAATTAGCATTCAAATTTGGGGGAGTCTTTGCTATTGAGACAGGATCTGAAAAAGCAATAGTATTAAAACGATTTTTAGAAAATGCAAACTCGAAAGGACTAGCTGTTAACTTTGACCCAGCAAATTTAATAAGTGATGTAAATGAAAATCCGTTAGAAGGTTTATTACTATTAAAAGATTATATAGTACAAACTCATATTAAAGATTGTAAAGAAGTGAAAAGTAATAGTTCAAGTAAGTATATAGAAGTAGGGGTAGGAAATGGTGAAGTGGATTTCGATATATTCTTCAAAGTATTAGATGAAATTGGATTCGACGGATATAACATGATTGAAAGAAACAATTATTTTGACGAACTGGATGGGATGAGTCAGTCGATAAATTTTGCAAAGAAGTACATACCAACTCAAAAGGAATAACGATACCAGCTGTAGAAAGCTACATAGAATGTAAAAAAACAATAGGAGGAATACAAATGATTCATAAAGTAGGACAAATTATGTTATATGTAAATAATCAAGATGAGGCAGTAAATTTTTGGACGGAAAAGGTAGGGTTTCATGTAGTTGCGGAGGAAGATAACAAGCAAGGAATGAGATGGATTGAAATTGCTCCAACTAATGGTGCTGAAACGAGCATTATATTACATAATAAAGAAGTTATTTCGAAAATGAGCCCAGAATTAAATCTTGGTACACCGTCCTTAATGTTCTTCTCAGAAAATCTGGATCAATTATATGCAGGTTTAAAAAATAAAAATGTTACTGTTGGAGAAATGGTAACTATGCCTTCTGGTAAAGTGTTTAACTTTGCTGATAGTGAAGGGAATTATTTTGCGGTTATGGAGAAGAATCAATAATAATATTGCTATGTGAAAATCCCCCTCAAATATATTGAGGGGGATTAAATCTTTGAAGTGGATTTTTCATGAGAGAGTTGTTTAATAAAAAATGCACCTTTTTCAATAGCGGTTTCAATGTAACCGACAATTTGATTAAACGTAAACACCTGTAAGTCTTCATGCAAATGTTGCTCGGGATACAACATATCTTCAAAAAGATACTTTCGAAAAGCTAAAACGTTTTCTTTAGAAACCTCTTCAATATCCACAATGTGAGCCTCTTGATTGAGAAGAGAGAAGAGCTGTTGTTCTTTATCGTAATGATGAAGCAACTTTGCATTTAACAATTTAAAATCGTTATAGTACAGGGGTGCGATAGTTTCGTCATTTTCTATTCTATTTTTTAGCCATGGTAGAAAAAAGCCACTTAGCCAATTATCATCGGCAATGAGGTGGGTGTAATAGCCTAAAATAAAGGGGGAATCTATATGTGCTTCGTATTTATGAAAAAATGAATCATAATCTATTCTTCTCGTATAGTTCTTCGTTGTACCAGCATAAAAATGTGAGGTTCCTTTTTCTTTTTTTGAATGAACAGCATCAGGGGCTACAGCTCCAAGTAAGAAAGAAGTTTTATCTTGAATAGATAGTTTCTCAGCAATACCGTTAGCGATAATAACATGCATAATTCGTGATCCCATGAATGCCACCTCTGTTTCAAGTATTCATTTCAGGAAGAAGACTGAACAGTTAGTATTACTTTCCCTGTACTTTTTCTACTTTCGACCCATTCATGTGCTTTCCCTGCATCTTGAAGGGGAAAAGATTTTGTAGCTTTCATTTGCAAACTTCCGTCACGCAAATAACGGAAAACTTCATTTGCCGTTTCTTGGAGTAGTTCAGGACGTTTTTTCCGTGTAGTGCCAAAGCTAAAGCCTAGTATAGAGCGGCAACTTGCGTGTAAATCTTTCGTTTTGAAATTGCCAATTTTACCGCTTGCATTACCGAAATGAACGAGGCGACCGTAATAAGCTAGGCAGTTTAAACTTCTTTCAGAGACAGTTCCAGAAATAGAGTCCAAAATTATATTCACTCCTTCTCCGTTTGTCAGCTCATTGACTTTCTCTACAAAATCTTCATCTTGATGACAAATAACATAATCAGCTCCAGCATCTAAAGCGATTTCTTTTTTCGTTTCACTTCCGACAGTACCGATAACTGTTCCAGCCCCTAATCGTTTTGCAAGTTGAATCGCGGTAGTACCAATTCCGCCAGCAGCTGCATGAATCAGCACGGATTCATTTTGTTGAAGCCTTGCAACATTCACGAGTAAATTATAGCTTGTGAAAGATACGATCGGACAAGCAGCTGCAGTTTGAAAGTCGACTTCATGGGGTAAAACGAAAGTGAGATTTTCATTTGAAACAACGTACTCTGCGTAAGATCCATTTTGAGGAAAAGCAATGACACGCTGTCCAGGTTGAATATTTTTCACATGAGAACCGACGCGTTCTACAATACCAGTTGCATCTATTCCTGGAATAAAAGGTAGTGCTTTATTTCCTTTTTTGCCATAACGTGATTTAATATCAGCGAAATTTACACTAGTAGCAACAACGCGAATTAAAACTTGATCTTCTGAAATAGCCGGTATATCCAAATCTGTATATTTCATCACTTCAGGACCACCGAACGACGTTACAACGATAGCTTTCATCATATATCCTCCTAAATTTGACTATATAAATCATTTTAAATCTTTATCAGAAATTGGAAAATTATATAATAGTTATGCGTGGTTATAAGTGAAGCTTATGAACTCATCAGATCATAATATTAATTTATATAAAAAATTTTTTCGGAAAAATCGAACGAAATATGAATTACTTGTCAATATATAGTGTAAGGCAAAGGAGGGCTGGAATATGAAGGCTGAAATAGATTACGCACATTTAATTCGATTAACTTTATCAGGAAATAAAGAAGCGTATAGCGAATTGTATGATGTAACGATTCAAGAAGTATATAAAACAGCACATTTTTTAATTGAAGATAAAACGGATGTAGATGATGTCGTTCAAGAAGTATACATACAGCTATATGAATCGCTTCGTAAATATGATAGCGAGAAGCCATTTCGCCCTTGGCTAATTGGGCTTGCGATTAAACAAATTCATTCTTATAGAAGAAAGAGGTGGATGCGACTACGAATTATGAAAAAAGCAGAAGAGCAAAGAAAGCCAGTGCAAATTGATTTTTCTAACGATGTTGTAAGTAAAATATCAAACCAAAAACTAATCAAACTCATTCATAAATTACCGTATAAATTGAAACAAGTTATTATCTTAAGATACTTATACGAATATTCACAAGAAGAAGTAGCACAAATATTACATATTCCAATTGGTACAGTGAAGTCTAGAATTCATGCGGCATTAAAGAAACTACGTCAAAAAGAGCAAGTAGAAGAAATCCTTTTAGGAGAGGTAGGGAATGTGAAATGAGTTTAGATTGTAGAGTTAGAGAATCTATACGAGAAGAAGCGAAGGGGATTGTTGCCCCGCCGGAGTTAAAAGAAAAAGTAATTGTTCAAATCAAAATGAATCGCGGGGGAAGTAAGGTGAAGAAACGTTTTATCGCCGGAGTGCTTGCAGCAGCATTTTTAATCCCTACGACCGGTTTTGCATATCAATCTATTATGGCGGATGGTATATACGGATCTTTTGAGAATTTAAAAAAACACGCCGGAGCGATGACATTAGAGACGTATATGCGTTTTAATGCAAAATTATCAGAAGCGAAAGATGAAATGAGTTCGAAGGAATATGAAGAGTTTACAAAAGAACTGAAAAAATTAACTAATGCAAAGCTTGCGTACGGGGATTCGAACGGTAATATAGATTATGATCAATTATCACCAGCTAAAAAAGAGGAATTGAAAAAGGTAGTAATGGAGCTTCATCCGTATTTTGATAAATTAAATGGCCATAAATCTAGTAAAGAAGTATTAACGCAAGAAGAGTTTGATCATCGCTATATGGAAGCTTTAATGACACATGAAATAGTACGAGTGAAGACAAAATCAACTGGTGCAATAAAAATAGAAGAAGTACCTGAGGCGTACAAAGAAAGATTTATTAAAGCGGAGCAGTTTATGGAGTATGTAGATGAAAAGGTGAGATAAGTAAAAAAGCTCAAAGCTTTAGTTTTGAGCTTTCTTTATTAAAAGAAAATAGAGCATTCAATTATATTTTTTCATCGTTGCATTGTCCTTTTGTATAAAACAATCTAAAAGGGAATAACCAGCTATTAAACTAATAATCGTAACAAAAGTTGTATTTATTAGAATAATATTAACTAAATAAGGTAGGTATTCGGCAAGTGGTGAAAAGAGTAGTGCTGGGGAAAAGGAAATAAATAGTGTAGGCACTGTAATAGCAATAAATTTATCCGGTTGAAAGCTCCAGTTTTGTTTACTCGTTTCGCGATTAATAGATTGAAGGAATCGTAATAAAATGCCAACTATAAGAGGGAAGAGTGTAAAGTAGAATAATCTTGGATAAACGTTAAAGTTCACTTGTGCATCTGTATCTAAATAAAATTGAATTTTTACTCCTACAAATAATAATAAGACGATAAATAATGTGAAGCAGAGGTATAGCATCACTTTTTGCATTATATTCCACCATCCTTTACTCAAAATATATTCGAAAAAAGAAGAGATATACAATAACTACTGTTGTATATCTCTTCTTTTACTGTTAGTTAATAGTGGAGTTTGCTTTTTCTTGCTTCGTGAAATAATCAATAATGCCCATTGCGCTAATTTCTATATCTAGATGTAAAATATTATAAACGGAATGATCTGATGGAACGTTTAACTTTGTAAGATGAGAAGAGATTTTATCCATTAACAAAGTTTGTAAAGCTTTAGTTGCTTCATCGAAATCATTATACTTTTCAAAGACTTCCTTACCAGTATGAACGAAAATAGGTAGCCAATATTCCAGTTGATTATATACTTCTGTAACATGAGAGGATGCACCGTAATGACCGAAATAAATAGTATCTACATTCATACTTTGAATGTGATTTTTAGAAGTAATCATCGCATCTGGTTGGAATTGTGAAGGGGACGTTGATGGTAGATATAACTCTACATCAACGTCTGCGAGTTCTCTATAATAAATTCCAATTGTATCGCCAGTAAAAATCCCGTTTGTTAATGAATCGTGAATGCTAATATGGTGCTTCGCATGTCCTGGTGTATCATAAAATGTAAGGGTGCGGTCTTTTGCAATTTTTAACGTATCACCATGTTGTACAATATGAACACGTTCTTCTTCAATTGGAAGAATTGGATCAAAGAGTTTATCGAAATCTTCTTTGTAGACAGCTTTTGCACCTAAAATAAGTTTTGTTGGATCAATCATATGACGAGCACCACGAGAATGCACATATAACGTAGCATTTGGGCACTTTTCCATCATTAAACCAGCTGCGCCAGCGTGATCTAAATGCACATGTGTAACGATAATGTTTTTAACATCGTTTAAATCAATATGTAATTGTTGTAAGCCGTCTAAAATATACGGAAGAGAAGGGGCTGCACAAGTTTCAATTAAAGTAATATCGTCACCTAATAAAACGTACGTACCTGTTCGTTCATTATGCTGTAAATCGAAATCATCAATAAGATATAGGTGAGAAGATAATTGCTCTACTTTTTTCATAGTTACCACTCCTTATATACTGCATGTTTTTATTATACGCTAAAATAGAAAAAAGGCAGAAAACGAAGCTCGTCTTCTGCCTTTTTGTAATATTATTATTTCGTTTGTTGTTTATTAATAGACATAATGAACAGTCCAACAATCCCGCCTGCTAATGGAAGCATAATCTCTCCTGCTAAATTAAAGTAGGAGCTTAAGAATAAACCATTTACATCGATTACCCAGCCAGTAACATACAATAACATCATATATAGTACGAAATAAAACTCGCGATTTGAAATCGTTTCATGTTGTGCAGTTTTCATAATGAACACCATCCTTTTCTTTTATAATGGAATATAAACTGTCACATTTTGTTCACATTTCAATTGTAAAACTTTCCATCATAAAAGTCTAGTAGTTTGTGTCGAATTTTCGAACGGAAATAAAGCGCTATCATTACAACTTATAAGTACGTAATAAGAGCTGTATATTCACGAATGTAGTATAGTATAAACATAGAATGATAGTGAAGAGAGGGGCAAAGACAATGACAGTTTATGATTTTTCAGCTAAAACAATTACAGGTGAAGAAAAATCGTTAAAAGATTACGAAGGAAAAGCACTTCTTATTGTCAATGTAGCTAGCAAATGTGGTTTCACACCACAATATAAAGGATTACAAGAGGTATATGATAAATATAAAGACCAAGGACTCGAAATACTCGGATTTCCTTGTAACCAATTCGGGGGACAAGAACCAGGTACAGAAGCGGACATTACTAGTTTTTGTGAATTAAACTACGGTGTAAACTTCCCGATGTTTGCAAAGGTTGATGTGAAAGGTGATAAGGCTCACCCTCTATATACATACATGACAGAACAAGCACCAGGTTTACTTGGTATGAAAGCAGTGAAATGGAATTTTACGAAGTTTTTAATCGGAAAAGACGGGAAAGTAGTAGGGCGTTTTGCTCCGCAGACGAAGCCGGTAGATTTAGAGGTTGAGATTGAGAAGGTGCTTGGGGAATAAGTAGGAGTTTCACTTTATTAAAAAACGTCTCAAAGAACAATGTAGTTCTTTGAGACGTTTTCTTTAAACTCAAATTTTCAAGATTAAATAACTGTATCAAAGCCATCTGATTTAGGTAGAGAAGCTGCTTTTTTCATAAGCACTTCCCATAAGTGTACGGATTTCTTCCATTCTACCGTAGCCTGCCCCTGTTGATACATAGCGTTCTCATAACTGGCAGTAAGTTGTTGCATATCGGCCGAGTTGTAAAGTGTATCGATATGGAGAGCGTATTCTCGGAATGTTTGACTTTCACCCCGTGGTATGCCAATTCTCGCAAATTGTTTTAAAAGTGCACCGTAAGCTTTTTGATAAACAGCATCATCTTTTCGGTATTTATAGAAATGAATAATAAGAAATGTCATCCATTTCATTCTAGTGGTGAAGAGAATGTATCCTATAATACTAATTAGTATCGTAGAGAGGAATACGTACCACAAAGAAAAACTAGTTTTAGAATTTGTGACCTTTTTAGTAGAAGCTTCTTCTGTATTTTCAATTAAACTTTTAAGTTTTGCTTCATTATTTCGTTGTTGTATTTGCTCGTTATTAGAATTATTTGCTTCGCTATTTTGTGAAATAGGAGCAGGCGTATTATTTATAAAATTATAGGGATTAGTAAATCCTTTTGTCGGTTCGAATGGAATCCATCCGTATTCTGGGAAATATACTTCGACCCAAGAGTGTGCGTTATCGTTCGTGATTGTATAAACATCCTCACCTTCTGCAGAGGCAAGTGTATTGTCAAGAGTTCCTTCTGTATAGCCTTTCACCCAGCGAGCTGGAATCCCGGCAGAACGAAGTAGTACAATCATAGACGTCGAAAAATTATTACAGTAGCCGCTTTTTGTATCGAAAAGGAATTGATCTACATAATCTTGGCTTTTGGCAGGGAATGAGACATTCGTTGATTCGTATGTAAAAGAGTGGTCTGTGAAGTAATTTTCAATAGCTAATACTTTATCATATCGGTTGTCTTTATCATTTGTAAGATTGATAGCCAAGTCTTTTACGCGCTGTGGTAATGACTCGGGAAGTTGTGTGTACTTTGTCATAAAATAAGGATTTGTTTCCTGACCTTCATTTGTTTTTACAGCTTTCAAGTTTTTTATGGAAAACTCAGGGATCTCATATGTTACTTTATACGAATGTAAAGTAGTAGAAGAGTCTCCATTCATTGTATAAATTTTTTCTGAAAACGGGTCAACACTGTATGATACATCAGAAGAAGCCTCAACTGATACTAATCCTGCTGGATAGGTAAGGTGAGGGTAACTTTTTTGCATGGTAATTGTTGCCTCAGTAGTTTCCGTTTTTGTATTTTGTTCGTACCAGCTTACGACGTCGTTTTTATTTTTAAAAGAAACCTTTTTCGGATTTTCAGAAACCTCCCAGCCTTTTCCGGTATAAAAATCTTTCGTTTCGACTCTCCAATATTGTTTGTTTTGCGTTCGTGCTGTGAAAACAATTGTAGGATCCGCCTTAAAAGGACCACCTAATCGTGAGTCATCTAAACCATACCCAATTGTAGAAACTTTTTTTTCTTTACTTGCTTCATATGTGTTGAATTTTAAAAAATCCATTGGGTTTGGCCATTGAGGGCCAAATTTTGGAGCAAAGTATGCGATGGTTGCTAATAATACAATAAATATTGTAAGTGGTCTAAGTAATTTTGAGATTTCCCTAGCATAATTTTGTAAGTGTTCACGTTCTTTTATTCGTTCTACTTGAAGAAGACTAAGTATAAAAAAGCCGATGACAACAGTACGAATAATAGCGTAGTTTGCATTGTATAAATGTAAGTTATGAAAAGTTGCGATATAAATAATAGTCAATACAAGAAATAGAAACCCACGTTTTTTATGAATAATCCAAAATGAAGTAAAAGAACTCAAAAACCAAAATGAGAGAAAAAATAAAACCGTCGGAAAAACTGGAGAAATATCTAGTAAATTCCCTTGGAAAAACAGGGAGGAATTTCGAAACATATCAGAAAAGAATGCTGTTAGCCAAGATGGATTTATAAAAGCATTTTTATAATATAGGGAATGAATGATAAATAAGACTGTGACAATTTTTATTGGAATCTGCCACCTCGTTTGAAAAAAAGAGAGAGCGAAGCAAATTCCTATAAATGTTACGAAAATATCTAATCTACCTACATTTGTAATACCTATAAGAGGTCTTAGCCATTCTAGTAAAAGAAGAAATACACATGCATGCATGAAGAATCTGTTCGTATCCCACTTGTATTTTGCTTGTAATGTTATCATTTGCTCACCTCAAAAAACACGTTTGTATACCGGTTTTCATAAACCATGTTTACAAATATTTGTCGTTTTTTTAGAGTTTCTAGTATACTGAGTTCTCGGTGTGAAAGTTGATTCGCTTTTTCTTTCACGACAAAAATCATACATTTTCTATTTCTTATAGCGGCACAATCAGCCGCCTTTTGAATATCGGGAGAAAGATTACTTGTCACGAGTATAACCGTGACGGGCTCATAAATTTTTCTTAGTTCCATGTCTACACTCTGGGAGAGCGGGAATACACTGTCTGCTTGCACTTTTGCTAAATGACAAAGGATTTGTTGTAACTGCGTATCTCCATTGTCTAAAGGGAAAATAGTTTGTTCTTTTCCGATAGACACGAATGATGCTGGTGAATTTTGTTTCAAGACAGCCCTTACGATAGAGGCAGTAAATGTGACGACTGATTCGAATAGAGGAGACTCGGTTCTGTCTATGAATATCATGACATTATGGCTGCGCTGTTGTTCAAACTCTTTTGTCATAATATTGTTTGTTCGTGCAGTTGCTTTCCAATCAATC
This sequence comes from Bacillus sp. AR8-1, assembly GCF_008042345.1. NCBI lineage: Bacteria > Bacillati > Bacillota > Bacilli > Caryophanales > Bacillaceae > Bacillus > Bacillus sp. AR8-1. Next base: position 180,823 of record NZ_QNUB01000041.1, on the reverse strand, counting down.
CATGAAAAGCGATCACCAGGTTTATAGTCTCTGACACCGACAGAGATTGTAGAGTCTTTTGCTGAATTTATATTTGCTGAAAGCGCTCCTTGTTCGAAATGATTTTCCAATTGTCGATATGCTATATCTACATACTGGGGATAGACTAAAAATGTATCTGGAACTGAAAAAGTTACTTCTTTCTCTATCATGCCGAATAAATCGCCAGTTTTGACACGAACGCTTGAAAAAGTGTGCTCGCCTCTAGGGATTGTGTCAATAACATATTGAAACGAAATATTTCGTTTCAATCCTGGGAAGAGTACTACCTTATTCATCTTTGTTTGTTTACAACTTATAAATTGTGGTGGCAGTTCATCTTCTATAACTAAATAAAGTAAGGGAAAAGGAAATTTTCTTTTTATTGTAATCGTGCTTACAAATTGTTCTCCTACTACATATCCATTTTGGTTTGTTATTCGTTTTACTTCAGCGTCCCGTAAAGCGTAGAAGGAGAGTAGTAGCGAATAAAGAGCAATGGGAATTATGCTGTAAAACAAAAACCAACTGACAAACCCTCCTTGAAGCATAGCGTACACAAATGTTAAGACTAGACATAAAGGGAGTAGCAATAACTTCATAACGTGATATAGCGCTCGCAGCATTCGTTTCATCAAGGGTTCATCGTCCTTTGAGTAGGCACGGTAGTTCGTGCAACGATTTTTGCGATAACTTGTTCTCCAGTTATTCCTTCAAATTTTGCTTCCATTTTTAAAATGAGTCTATGTGCTAAAACGTAAGGAGCTAAAAATTTAACATCGTCTGGAATAACATAATTTCTGCCATGGATAAATGCATAAGCTTGTGAAGCTTTCATTAAAGCAATTGAGCCACGTGGACTTGCACCTAGCTGTATAGAACTGTACGTACGAGTCTGATTAACAAGTTTTACAATGTAATGCTTAATTGCTTTGTCCATACTTACTACCCGTACGCTTTGTTGTAAATAAATTAATTCTTCTATTGTAGTAATGGTCTGTAATTGAGAGAGTGGATTTGTTTTTTCCATCCGGTTTAAAATTTCAAATTCTTCTTCTGGTGTAGGATATCCCATTTTTAGTTTCAATAAGAAACGATCGAGCTGAGCTTCTGGTAGAGAATATGTTCCTTCATATTCGACCGGATTTTGTGTAGCCATGACAAAGAACGGCTTTGGTAAAGGCCTTGTAATGCCATCGATTGTAATATTGCCTTCTTCCATACATTCAAGTAAAGCAGATTGTGTCTTTGGAGATGTACGATTAATTTCATCAGCAAGTACAAAATTCCCCATAATTGGTCCAGGCTTGAACTCAAATTGGAGCTCTTTCGGATTATAAATAGAAACTCCTGTTACATCTGACGGCAATAAATCAGGTGTAAATTGAATTCGCTTATAATCAGCATCAATGGATTTAGAAAGAGCACGTACTAGCATTGTTTTCCCGACACCAGGAACATCTTCTAATAGCACATGACCGTCAGCTAAGAGAGCTGTCAAAGCTAAGATCGTTTCTTTTCGTTTTCCGACCATTATTTTTTCAATATTATTGATTATTTTTTCTACAGTGGGATGTAATGAATCAAGCTGGGGCATCATAATCCTCCTAATGTTATTATCGTTTTCTAATCTATTTAGTGGACATATTTCTAATTCTATTTGTAGATAGTAAAACTTTTACCTTAAATTCTGAGAATATTCAGATTATTTATTTCGATTACATCTAGTATAATTGTTTCCGTAACTAAGGGCAATACAGTAAATAATGATTTGTAGTTTTATGTAAAATCAGACTCGATATAAAATAATAACATTGGGAAAAAATTTTTTACATACAATTTATACTCTTTTCCTTATGGCAGTTTTGAAATAATATCAAAACTCTTTTTCTTTTGCAAAATAGTCGATACCTCAAAATACCATTCTCCTAATAATTAAGATTAACCATAATCTTCACAACGGAACACAAGATTTTCTCACAAACTTATTTTCTACTGAATTTTTGACAATCTCTTGAACTGTGCGAAATGTCACATCTGTATTTTACAACCTCTCTTATAGTAAGGGTATGTAAGAGAGACGTATTAAAGGAGTGAACAGTATGAAGAAAAAAACTTCAGCACTAATGAGACGTTTAAAATATTTTTCACCAATAGATCGTTATAACGATAATCATACACAAGAAACATATGAAGATCGCGAATGGGAAAATGTGTACAGAAAGCGTTGGCAGCATGATAAAGTAATTCGTTCTACACACGGCGTGAACTGTACTGGTTCATGTAGCTGGAATATATATGTGAAAGATGGAATTGTGACGTGGGAAGGGCAGGAGCTTAACTATCCAACGACAGGTCCTGATATGCCAGATTTTGAACCGCGAGGATGCCCACGTGGAGCAAGTTTTTCTTGGTACATTTATAGTCCACTTCGTGTGAAATATCCGTATGTACGTGGTGTTCTTTGGAGTATGTGGCAAGATGAACTACAAAATAACGAGTCACCACTAGATGCTTGGAAAAGTATTGTGGAAAACCCTGAAAAAGCACGTAAGTATAAGCAGGCGCGTGGTAAAGGTGGATTTATTCGTGCGAATTGGGATGAAGTATTACAACTCGTTTCAGCTTCTCTACTTTATACAGTAATTAAATACGGGCCAGATCGAAATGTTGGCTTTTCACCAATTCCAGCTATGTCGATGTTAAGTCATGCTGCTGGTAGTCGTTTTATGCAACTTATGGGTGGGCCGATGCTTAGTTTCTATGATTGGTACGCAGATTTACCACCAGCTTCTCCGCAAATTTGGGGCGATCAAACAGATGTACCAGAAAGTAGTGACTGGTATAACTCTGGTTACATTATGACATGGGGTTCAAATGTACCGATGACGAGAACACCAGATGCTCACTTTTTAGCAGAGGTTCGATATAAAGGAACGAAAGTCGTTTCTGTCAGTCCTGACTTCGCTGAATCTACAAAGTTTGCGGATGATTGGATTAGTGTGAAACAAGGTACAGATGGTGCACTTGCGATGGCAATGGGGCATGTGATCTTACAAGAATTTTACGTAGATAATCAAGTGGAATATTTCACAAAGTATGCGAAGCAATATACTGATTTTCCTTTCTTTGTCACATTGAAACAAAAAGGAGATCAATTCGTTGCTGATCGTTTCTTAAACGCTGCTGATATTGGACGCGAAACGAAGTTAGGAGAATGGAAACCTGTTCTTTGGAACGAGAACACGAATGATTTTGCAACACCTCAAGGCACAATGGGCTCACGTTGGGATAACGAAAAGAAATGGAACTTGCGTTTAGAAGATGAAGAAACAGGTGAAAAGATTGATCCACGTCTTTCTTTACTTGGAATGGAAGAAACGATTGGAACGGTACAAATTCCGTACTTCTCTGATGATGGAAACAAAGTATTAGAACGTACAATTCCAGTGAAAAAGGTTATGACAGAAGAAGGCGAAGTGTTCGTTACAACTGTATACGACTTAACGTTAGCAAATTACGGGGTGAACCGAGGGTTTGGCGGACAAGAGCCGAAAGACTTCAATGATGATGTACCGTTTACACCTGCATGGCAAGAGAAAATGACAGGAGTGAAACGAGAACTAATTATTCAAATCGCTCGTGAGTTCGCACAAAATGCCGCTGATACAAATGGTCGCTCGATGATTATTGTTGGAGCTGGTATTAACCATTGGTTTAATTCTGATACGATTTATCGCGCAGTTTTAAATCTTGTTCTTCTAGTTGGGGCACAAGGAGTAAACGGCGGGGGATGGGCGCATTATGTTGGTCAAGAAAAGTTACGACCTGCAGAAGGATGGCAAACAATCGCGATGGCAAAAGATTGGCAAGGGCCACCAAAATTACAAAATGGTACGTCTTTCTTCTATTTCGTAACAGATCAATGGCGCTATGAAGATACACCTGTTGGACATTTAGCATCACCAATTGAAGGTAACTCACGTTATCAACATCACGGTGATTACAATGTATTAGCAGCACGACTCGGCTGGTTACCTTCTTATCCAACATTCGAGAAAAATGGAATTGAATTATATAAAGAAGCTGTTGCTGCTGGTGCAACAACGCAAGAAGAAATCGGAAAATATGTTGCACAAAAATTAAAAGAAAAAGAACTGAAATTTGCGATTGAAGATCCTGATAATAAAAACAACTTCCCGCGCAACTTATTCGTTTGGCGTGCGAATTTAATTTCAAGTTCTGGTAAAGGGCATGAATATTTCTTAAAACATTTATTAGGTACAACAAACGGATTAATGAATGACGATAGTGATTCATTACGACCAGAAGAAATTAAGTGGCATGAAGAAGCACCAGAAGGGAAGCTTGATTTACTCATTAATTTAGATTTCCGTATGGCTGGAACAGCGCTGTATTCTGATATCGTCTTACCTGCTTCAACTTGGTACGAAAAACATGATTTAAGTAGTACAGATATGCATCCATTTGTGCATCCATTTAATCCAGCAATCGGTTCACCGTGGGAAGCACGCTCTGACTGGGATATTTTCACTTCACTTTCTAAAGCTGTGTCAGATTTAGCGAAGAAAATAGATCTTGAACCAATGAAAGAAGTTGTTGCAACACCACTTCTTCATGATACACCGCAAGAATTAGCGCAACCACTTGGCAAGATTAAAGATTGGAGTAAAGGTGAATGTGAACCAATCCCGGGTAAAACGATGCCACAAATTCATGTTGTTGAAAGGGATTATAAAACGATTTATGACAAAATGACAGCACTTGGACCAAATGCCGGAAAACAACCGATTGGTACGAAAGGGATCTCTTGGTCAGCAGAAAAAGAGTATGAGCAATTAAAGAGCAAATTAGGAGTTGTTCGAACGGATACTATTGCGAAAGGTTGCCCAGACATAAAAGAAGCAATCAATGCTGCTGAAGCGGTATTAACGCTTTCTTCTACAACAAACGGTCATATGGCAGTAAAAGCATGGGAAGCACTTGAAAAACAAACAGATCTAAAATTACGTGATTTAGCAGAAGAACGTGAAGAAGAATGCTTTACATTCGAACAAATTACAGCACAACCGAAAACAGTAATTACTTCTCCGGCCTTTACAGGTTCAGAAAAAGGTGGACGACGTTACTCACCGTTTACAACAAATGTGGAACGTCTTATTCCTTGGAGAACGATAACTGGTCGACAATCTTTCTACTTAGACCATGACATGATGAAAGAATTTGGTGAAACGATGGCAACATTTAAACCAATTCTGCAACATAAACCGTTCCGTAAGTCACGCCCTGAAGTAGAAGGGAAAGAGATTACACTAAACTATTTAACACCGCATAATAAGTGGTCGATTCATAGTATGTATTTCGATTCATTACCGATGTTAACGCTGTTTAGAGGTGGTCCAACTGTTTGGATGAATAAAGAGGACGCTGCAGAAGCTGGCGTTGCTGATAATGATTGGATCGAGTGCTTTAACCGTAACGGTGTTGTCGTAGCGCGTGCTGTTGTAACGCACCGTATACCGAGGGGAATGGCATTTATGCACCATGCGCAAGATCGCCACATTAACGTGCCTGGTACGAAATTAACAAGCACCCGTGGGGGAACGCATAATAGTCCAACCCGTATCCATGTTAAACCAACACATATGATTGGTGGATATGGCCAATTAAGCTATGGATTTAACTATTATGGTCCGACTGGGAACCAGCGTGATTTAAATGTTGTAATCCGTAAACTGAAGGAGGTAGATTGGCTTGAAGATTAAAGCGCAAGTCGGAATGGTAATGAACCTAGATAAATGCATCGGCTGTCATACTTGTAGCGTAACGTGCAAAAACACCTGGACAAATCGTCCAGGTGCGGAATATATGTACTTCAATAACGTAGAAACGAAGCCTGGAATTGGTTATCCGAAACAATGGGAAGATCAGGAGAAATATAAAGGCGGCTGGGAATTGAAAAATGGTGAAATTCAGCTGAAATCTGGTTCGAAAATGAAACGTCTTATGAACATTTTCCACAATCCAGATCAACCAACAATTGATGATTACTTTGAACCTTGGAATTATGATTATGAAACATTAACAAATAGCCCGCAGCGTAAGCATCAACCAGTTGCTCGTCCAAAATCAGCAATTACAGGCGAATTTATCGACAAAATTGAATGGGGTCCGAACTGGGAAGATGATTTAGCTGGTGGACATATAACAGGATTACAAGATCCGAACGTAAAGAAAATGGAAGAAGAAATTAAAACAGATTTTGAAAACGTCTTTATGATGTATTTACCACGCATATGTGAACATTGTATGAATCCGTCTTGCGTATCATCTTGTCCATCTGGTGCGATGTATAAACGTGAAGAAGACGGCATTGTTCTTGTAGATCAAAATGCATGTCGTGCTTGGAGGTTCTGCGTATCATCTTGTCCATATAAAAAAGTGTATTTTAACTGGCAAACGAATAAAGCTGAAAAATGTACAATGTGTTTCCCGCGTATTGAGGCTGGTATGCCAACAATTTGTTCAGAAACATGTGTGGGACGTATCAGGTATATTGGGGTAATGCTATATGACGCTGACAAAGTAAAAGAAGCAGCTTCTGTTGAAGACGAAAAAGATTTATATGAATCTCAGCTTACTGTTTTCCTAGATCCAAATGATCCAGAAGTAGCAGCTGAAGCGAAAAAACAAGGCATTCCTGAAGAATGGATTAAAGCAGCACAAGAGTCACCAATCTATAAAATGATTATCGATTGGAAAATTGCTCTGCCTCTTCATCCAGAGTACCGTACAATGCCGATGGTTTGGTATATTCCGCCGCTTAGCCCAATTATGAATATGGTGGAAGGGAAAGGCAGTAACTGGCAAGCAGAAGAGATTTTCCCTGCTATCGATAATATGCGTATTCCAATTCAATATTTAGCGAATTTACTCACTGCAGGAGATGAATCACACATTCGTCTTACATTGAAGAAAATGGCTGTTATGCGAACGCATATGAGAGCGCTGCAAATTAATAAAGAGCCAAATGAAGCTGTATTAAAAGAACTTGGTTTAACGAAACAGGATGTAGAAGATATGTATCGTCTTCTTGCTATTGCGAAATATAAAGATCGCTTCGTCATTCCGGGCACTCACCGTGAACAAGTGGCAGATTTATATAGCGAACAAGGAAGCTGTGGTTTAGCATTCGCAGGTGGTCCAGGCTCTTGTATGACAATTTCTTAAATAAAGGGGGCAGAAAATGATGAAACAAAGTTTACAAACTGCTTTTTCTTGTTCTTCTTTTCTTCTCTCCTATCCTGAACTAGGGTGGAGAGAAGCTGTAACTGAATTGCAAGAAGAGATTGAAACGATAGAAAAGGAAGAAGTTAAAGCATCACTTACAGCCTTTATAAAGCAAGCGCTAGATAAAACGAATGATCAACTCATTGATAGTTACGTATATACATTCGATTTTGGTAAGAAAACAAATATGTATCTTACTTATATGAACACTGGTGAACAAAGAGAAAGAGGTATTGAATTATTAGAGTTAAAGCAGCATTATAAAAAATCTGGTTTTGAAGTAACGGATAAAGAACTACCTGATTATTTACCACTTTTTCTTGAGTTTTTTGCAAATGCAAATGAGCAAGACAGTGAACCAATTATGAATAAATACAAGGAGAATATACAAGCATTACACGTTCAGTTAAAAGAAGCAGGTAGTATGTATGAACCAATTCTTGCGGCTGTGCTACTCGCTATCGAAGCATGGGATGTACAGACAAATTAGAAAGGAGAGTTGTTAAAATGATGAATCAATTTCTATGGGTATTGTTTCCCTATATCATTTTTACAATCTTTATCGGTGGACATATTTTTAGATACAACTATGATCAATTTGGATGGACATCAAAATCTAGTGAACTATTAGAAAAGAAAATGCTCCGAATCGGAAGTCTATTATTCCACTTTGGGATTATGTTCGTAATTGGCGGTCATGTTATGGGGATATTAATTCCAGAAGCTGTATACCGTTCGATAGGTATTTCTGAGCATACGTATCACATAATGGCAATTAGTTTCGGGCTTCCGGCAGGTGTTGCTTCTATCATCGGTTTAATTATATTAACGTACCGCCGCGTAACTGTAAAACGTATCATTGCAACGAGCACAAAGGGAGATTATATTGCGCTTATTTTATTACTTATCGTAATGTTAGCAGGACTTTCTTCAACATTTTTAAATATCGATTCAAAAGGATTTGATTATCGTACAACAATTGGCCCTTGGTTCCGAAGTCTCTTTATTTTCCAACCGAAAGTTGAATATATGACGGAAGTACCAGTATGGTTTAAAATTCATATTCTTGCAGGGATGGGTTTATTCGCAGTGTGGCCATTTACAAGACTAGTACATGTATTTAGTGCCCCAATTAAATATGTAAGCCGTAGTTATGTAATTTACAGAAGACGTATTCCTAATGAGTTGAAAAAATAATACTGCTGTAAACGGATAGGAGTTAGCAGCTAAAACGAAACGAGGTCTCATATGGCAGGCCTCGTTTTTGTTTACATAGGAAATAATCGTTAATAAGTAGTTTAAATTGAAAAAAGATTAGCATCTAAATAAGATGCTAATCAATGCTACAAACAGAAGCAGAGCAATCTTCACAAGCAATTTCACATTTTAAAAATTGTAAATCGTGGATTGTAATCTTTCCTTTATGAATCGAAATTGTACCTTGCTTTTTTAATTCATTTAACATTCGATTTACACTTTCACGTGAAGTTGCACAGAAATTAGCAAGTTCTTGATTCGTTAATGGTAAATCGATGAGAATCCCATTTTCTTTTAATACACCGTAACTATTTGTCATTCGTATAAGAGTAGAATACAGGGCACCTTTTTTGCCGTGTAATACTAAATCTCGAAACTTCGTTTGCATTCTTCTTAAATGTTCACTAATCCATTTCATAAATTCAAATACAAGTGCGGGTTTTTGGAGTAATGCTTTTTCTAAGGTTTCACGCTTTATAACTCCTACTTCAACATCTTCAAGGCATTTTGAATTTAATAAATACTTCGCATTGTCCGTGAATAATGTTAATTCTCCAATAATGTCGTATGCCGAACAAATACGGAGTGTTAATTCTTGCCCGTCAGCACTTAATTTACTAATTTGTACTTTTCCTGAGTGGATGATATAGAGCTCTGTTGCCTCCATACCCTCTTGAAAAATAAAACTACCTTTTTTAATTTGCATTTTATATTCAACAGATGCAAGTAATTCTTTTAAATCTTGAGATAATGTCATACTGTTTGCCACAGTGATCACCTTTCTTCTTATAAGCAATACATTTCCTATTTTGAGTGTAAGTATGATGAAAATGCAAGAGCTATTTTAAAAATAAATTGAAATTTCAATGACCGTAAGGGGAAGAAATCTTCAGTTTTTAGTTTGAAAAATTCAATAGACAAAGCGGATGAGATTAAAGATGTGAACAAAATTCGAACGGATTTGTGAAGAATTTTTGAATGGGGAAAGTAATGTGAGAAAAGTCACATTGAATATGTAGCTTCTTTTTTATAATGAAGGCAAATAAAAAAATTGAAAGCTTACTAAGGATTGCAGCAGAAAAGAAGGGATATAGATGCACGAGAACATGAAAGATTCTTTAGAACGGCCACTTCAAGATTTACGTATTTCAGTTATTGATCGTTGTAATTTTAGGTGTACATACTGTATGCCTGCTGAAGTGTTCGGACCTGATTACACTTTTTTAAAGGAAGAGCTTTTATTAACGTTCGATGAAATAGAAAGATTAGCGAAATTATTTATAAGTATGGGAGTCAATAAAATTAGGCTTACTGGCGGTGAACCTTTATTGCGTAAAGACTTACCGACGTTAATTGCAAGACTTGCAAAGCTAGAAGGCTTAAAAGATATTGGACTCACAACAAACGGTATTCATTTAGCAAAACAAGCAAAGGCGTTAAAAGAAGCGGGATTAAAACGTGTAAATATTAGTTTAGATGCGATAGAGGATTATGTCTTCAAAAAAATTAATGGACGAAATGTAAGCACAAAACCTGTATTAAAAGGAATTGAAGAAGCGAAGAACGCAGGGTTAGAAGTAAAGGTAAATATGGTCGTAAAAAAAGGAATGAATGATAGTCAAATTCTTCATATGGCTCGTTACTTTAAAGAACAAGAAATTCAGCTCCGTTTTATAGAGTTTATGGATGTGGGCAGTACAAACGGCTGGAACTTTGAACAAGTTATTACGAAGGAACAATTAATAGAGAAGATTAATCGTGTATATCCGATTGATCCTGTTAAACCTCGTTACTTTGGAGAGGTTGCGAAAATGTATCGATATGTAGGGAGCGATGCAGAAGTTGGATTTATTACTTCTGTTTCTGAGTCATTTTGTTCTTCTTGTACGAGAGCCCGTATTTCGGCAGACGGTAAGTTTTTTACATGTTTATTTGGAACAAAAGGAACGGATTTGCGAAAGCTTCTTCGAGAAAATATTTCTGACGCCTCATTATTAAAAATTTTACAACATACATGGCGATATAGAACAGATCGATATTCAGATGAAAGAACAGTTGAAAGTACAAGTAAACGTCCAAAAGTTGAAATGTCTTACATTGGTGGATAGTGAAAGGCGGAGTTCTTATGCAAGAGCGTTATGCAAGACAAGTATTGTTTTCTAGAATTGGTGAAATGGGACAAAGAAAAATAAGAGAAAAGCATGTGCTCCTAATCGGTGCGGGTGCACTAGGAGCTGCAAATGCAGAAGCTCTTGTTAGAATGGGAATTGGGAAATTGACAATTGCTGACCGTGACTACGTCGAATGGAGTAATTTACAACGGCAACAGTTATATACAGAAGAAGATGCACAGCAGTGCAAACCGAAAGCAATTGCAGCGGCAGAGCATTTAAGAAAGATTAATTCTGAAGTGGAAATTGTATCAGTTGTATCGGATGTCACACTGCAAGAAATAAAAGAGTTAACAAAAGAAGTGGATCTCATATTAGATGCGACTGACAATTTTGATACGCGCCTACTTATAAATGACATTTCACAAAAAGAAAATATACCTTGGATATACGGTGGATGTATTGGAAGTTACGGTGTAACGTATACAATTCTTCCAGGGAAAACACCATGTTTTCGCTGCTTAATGGATCATCCTATGGGCGGTGCAACATGCGATACAGCAGGAATCATTCAACCAGCTGTACAAATGGTCGTTACTCATCAAGTAACAGAGGCGATGAAAATATTGGTGGATGATTTCGAGGCGCTAAGAGGAACAATGTTATCATTTGATATTTGGAACAATCAATATCTCTCATTAAAAGTAAATAGACAGAAGAAAAATACATGTCCATCTTGTGGAAATACACGCACGTACCCAAGTTTAACATTTGAAGCACAGATGAAAATGGAAGTGCTATGCGGACGGAATACGGTTCAAATCCGTTCAGGGATAAAACGTATTCTTCATTTAGAGGAAGTTCAAAAACGATTACAAAAAAGTGTACTTGTCCAAAAAACGCCTTACTTACTATCATTTCTAATTGATGAATATCGTTTCGTTTTATTTACAGACGGTAGGGCATTTATTCATGGAACAAATGATGTGAAAATAGCAAAACGATTATACGCAAAATATATAGGATGAACAGAAAGAGAGTTGCCCCTTATTAAAACGAGGTGAAAAAGAATGTTAGAAAAACGTATACCAATTCCAGTGGCAGAAGCAGTTGCACGTGTAATGGAATATGCTTACCAAGGTGAAATAGAAAAGGTTTCTCTTATAGAAAGCTACGGTAGAACACTTGGAGAAGATGTTATTGCAGATCATGATGTCCCGCATTTCAATCGTTCTCCATACGACGGATTTGCGATTCGAGCAGAAGATACAAAAGAAGCAAGTAGCAGTAATCCCATTCTGTTTGAAGTGATTGGTGAAATTGGAGCAGGTTTTGTTTTTACAGAAGATGTGAAAGCATTTCAAGCTGTCCGTATTATGACAGGTGCGGCAATTCCTGCGGGGTGTAATGCAGTAGTTATGTTAGAGCTAACGGAAGGATTTGAAGAAAACGAAAAGACTTATATGAAATTGAAACGCTCCTTTGTTGCTGGGGATAACATTTCTTTTAAAGGAGAAGATGTAAAACAAAATAGCATTCTGGTGAAAAAAGGGACTGTTATTAATCCTGGAGTTGCAGTACTTCTTGCTACGTTTGGTTATAGTACGGTATATGTTGTAAAACAGCCAGTCATTGGAATTGTAACGACAGGAAGTGAACTGCTCGAAGTACATGAACAATTAAAGCCAGGGAAGATTCGAAATAGTAACTCTTATATGGTAGCTGCTCAAATTGAACGAGCAGGTGGAATTGTACAGTATTATGGGCAATTCGCTGACAATTTTGAGACGTGTTATAACACTGTAAAAAAAGCGATAAAAGAAGTTGATATATTAATTACAACTGGTGGCGTTTCAGTAGGAGACTATGATTATTTACCGGCTATTTATGAGAGATTACAAGCTAATGTACTTTTTAACAAAATAGCGATGCGACCAGGAAGTGTGACAACTGTAGCTGAGTTAGAGGGAAAACTATTATTTGGTCTATCTGGTAATCCTTCTGCTTGTTATGTCGGATGTGAATTGTATGTTCGACCTGTCATTGGAACATACTTGCATAGGAAAGATTCGCACATATATCGTGCAGAGGCAATTTTACAGAAAGACATTTCGAAAGCAAATCCGTTTACTCGTTTTGTAAGAGGGAGAGTAGAATTTGTAGATGGGCAATTGCAAGTTACACCAGTCGGTTTAGATAAATCTAGCGTAATTTTTTCAATTGCAGAAGCGAATGCATTTATCGTTCTGCCGGGAGGAACAAGAGGATTTGAAACAGGAATAACCGTTTCGGTACTGTTATTAGAATCGAACGTCGGAAGTGAGTGGCCGTGGGAAGAGCCGCTTCGATCATACAAGTAATAGAAAAAGAGATTGCTAACTTATATAAGGATCAGAGGTGCAAGATGACACATACGTATTATGAAGTAATTGATACACCTATTTCAATTGAAGAAGTTACAAACAAAGTAATTCGTCGTGAGTGTGGTGCGGTTACTACTTTTATTGGTACTGTTAGAGAATTTACGAAAGGTCGACGTACACTTTGTTTAGAGTATGTAGCTTATAAGACAATGGTGGAGAAACAACTTGAGAGAATTGGCACTGAAGTAGGAGAGAAGTGGCCGGGGACATATGTCGCTATTACACATCGTATTGGTACATTACAAATTTCTGATCTTGCTGTTGTTGTCGCTGTTTCTACACCACACCGGAAAGCTGCATATGAGGCAAACGAATATATTATGGAGCGTATTAAACAAATTGTTCCAATTTGGAAGAAAGAGTTTTGGGAAGATGGTGAGTCATGGATAGGTGATCAGTTAGAGAAGGTAACATATGCAAATGGTGAGCCTGGAAAGGGGATGAGTATATGATTGAAGTACTATTATTTGCACATTTACAAGAAGAAGTAAGTAAGCCAGCATTACACATAGATTGTGAAAATATTACAGTTGCGAAGCTGAAGGAAGTTCTGATTAAGGAATATAATGTAGAAATTTTAAACGAGATTATGGTCGCGATAAATGAAGAATACGCAAATGAGGATGACATCATTCAAACTGGCGATATCGTAGCAATGATTCCGCCAGTAAGTGGTGGTTGATTCTTTTCAGCCTAATCATGTAAGAACGTGATTAGGCTGGAGGGAATGAATATAACTACGTATACATAGGAGGGAACAGGATGAAAAGTCCTAATTTTCAATTAAGTTTACAAACTTCTAATCTAATTATCGGTTTTATGGTGTGGGTTATTTTATCATCATTAATGCCCTATATTAAAGTGGATATCCCATTAACTGCGGGACAAATTTCTATAGTAACAGCAGTACCTGTTATTTTAGGTTCTGTTCTTCGCATTCCAATTGGTTATTGGACAAATCGTTTCGGAGCAAGAAAATTATTCTTTATTAGTTTTATTTTATTATTATTTCCTGTCTTTTATATTAGTGTTGCCAATTCTATGATGGATTTAATTATTGGTGGATTATTTGTCGGAATCGGTGGTGCTGTATTCTCTGTAGGGGTAACTTCTTTACCAAAATACTTTCCGAAAGAGAGTCACGGTTTTGTAAATGGTATTTACGGTGTAGGTAATGCCGGAACAGCCATTACTTCATTTTTAGCGCCTGTTATCGCAACTTCAGTCGGCTGGAGAGCGACAGTACAATGTTATTTGGTTTTACTTGCAGCATTTGCACTTATGAATTTTTTATTAGGCGATCGTAAAGAGAAAAAGGTGAATACACCATTAATGGAACAAATAAAAGGTGTATATAAAAATGAAAAACTTTGGTTTTTATGTATCTTTTACTTTTTAACATTCGGATCATTTGTCGCATTTACCGTATACTTACCAAACTTTTTAGTATCTCACTTCGGATTAGAGAAAGTAGATGCAGGTATGCGGACAGCTGGATTCATCGTACTCGCAACAATTATGCGCCCAATTGGTGGTTGGCTCGGTGATAAGTTTAATCCATTTAAAATATTAATCTTTGTATTTATCGGTTTAACACTTTCAGGTATTATTTTATCATTTATGCCTAGCATGAACGTGTATACATTTGGTTGCCTACTAGTCGCATTTTGTGCAGGTATAGGTAATGGTACAATCTTTAAACTCGTTCCAATGTATTTCTCAGAACAAGCTGGTATTGTAAATGGTCTCGTATCAGCTTTAGGTGGACTAGGAGGATTCTTCCCACCGCTAATTTTAACGTTACTATTCCAATTAACAGGTCATTATGCAATTGGATTTATGGCGTTATCAGAAGTCGCACTTGCTTGTTTAATCATTACAGTATGGATGTATAGCCAAGAGAAATTGTTAGTGATGTTAAAGAATCATTAATAAGGAAAAAGAACTGTCCCAAAGTATTTTGGGATGGTTCTTTTTGTAATAGGCTTCAACATGTTTTTATTGCTATCTCAACAAACGCTCGTTTTCTAAAAGAATGTGTTTTTAAAATGAAAAACAGAAGGTTTATGGAATTTTATTTTAAAATATAGAAGTCAAAAGTTATTCAATTAAAGGGTAGATTAGTGAAGGAAATCTTAAATCTATTCTAAAGATCGAACTCATTTTTAGAATGCAAATATTTAATTGAATCGGGATGTTTAGATGAAAAAAATATAAGTCCACTCAAGATAAACAAGTATCAGGTATGTTAGGTGTTTTAAGCGACAAGTATGGAATTGATGTAAGTATTCTTCGCATAGTAACTGCAGTATCAGATTTTTCTAGGGCCAGATTTTTTGGTAAGGCTAATGGATATTGTGAAAAAGAATACTTAAAATAAAAAATACCGTTTAGGTTGATAAGATAAAATTATGAATTTGTATAAACAATCCATAATTTTCTTTATGAGTTATATTTGATATGTTAAAGAAAAGAGAGGGGAGGGAAATGAAATAAGAATTTTTGATGAGCATTTTCATATTATTGATTTCAGTTTTCTGATTATTAAGAACTGAGGGTGTTTTCCGATGAATTAAATGTGGTCCATATTTAGTAAAGAGTTTAATCCAACTATAATATATTTGGAATGAGGTTTTACATGTTTGTTTTTATTATATTAGACGTGATATTACCAATATTAATATTGATGCTAATTGGTGCAATCTTACAAAGAAAGTTTCAATTTAACTTAAAGCAGCTATCTACACTTATTACTTATTGCTTGATGCCAGCGGCTGTATTTGTGAATATATATGATATTCGTATAGAAACAGGTTTGTTGCTCCAGATAATATACTATTTAATGCTTTATAGTCTGAGTCTGATCATAGTAAGTCATTTCATTTCAAAAATATTAAAGTTAGAAAAAGGAGAAAGTGCAGCTCTAAAAAATAGCATTTCGTTAATGAATTCCGGTAATTATGGGTTACCAGTAAGTCAATTGATTTTCAGTCACAATCCAGTGGGGGTTTCCATTCAAATTTTTATTGTTATTTTCCAGAATCTTTTAACTTATTCATATGGGATATATAACTTACTATCAGCAACAAAAACAATCGGAGGTATTATTCAATCATTTCTAAGACTGCCTGTATTTCATGCACTCGTATTAGGGGTTTTCTTTCAATCTTTTACAATTCAAATACCTAATTCTATCTTTATTCCTCTTAATCAGCTTGCGAATGGTTTTGTTGCAATAGCACTCATATTGCTAGGGGCACAATTATCCAACATTAAGCTTAATTTTTTCCATCGAGTCATAACATGGGCTTTAATTGGAAGGTTACTGATGGGACCATTATTAGCACTTGCTATGATATATCTACTAAACATGGATGGTATTGTTGCACAATCATTATTTATTGCAAGTTCTTTTCCTACTTCAAGAAATACATCAACCATTGCTATGGAGTATCAAATAGAACCTGAATTACATGCACAAATCGTTTTATTTTCAACACTTTTCAGCATTATTACAGTAACTGTCGTTATTTATTTGTCATATATTTTGTTTTGAATGTACGTGCAAAAACGAATAGATTTGAGGCGGTAAATGATGGACGGAAATCCCATCGATATGAGAAGAAAACAGTCTTAAATATATTGAGTGTCGTTTACAATTGTACTATGTCTGATAATCAAGTGGCTTAATTCAAAAAAAGGAAACTCATTAGGGGTTATTTCGTATGTAAATCTTTAAAGCATCTACATATAGATTTGCGAAAAAAGACATAATCTTGCTTATAATTGACGTTACATGAGCTTAGGTTGATAGTGATGGGGGAGCGTCAAGTAAGAATTTTATCTTTATTGATTCCATGTAGTTTTTCCGTATTATTGTAAATAAGGGGGATGATTCCAAGTTGAGTAAACAGAATATCAGCACAACAGTTTCAGGAGATATAATTGTTACCCATCTAGTTGGTAATATAAAAACAGATGATGTGTATGAATGGTTTAATGGTTTCGAGCAGGTTTGTCAGCAATTCATTTCCGAAGGGCGGAAATACAAATTGTTGGTGGATAGAAAAGGATACACGCCAAATCATTTTTCTGTTCAAAAAGTATGGAAAGAGAAGTTTTTCAATGAAACCATTTTGAATCACAGTAAGGCAATTGCATTTCTCCTTGAAGAGGGGGAGATAATGGATTATTTACAACAATCTAATACGAAAGAATCTGTGAGATTTTTTGATGATTATGAACAAGCGCTAATTTGGTTGAATGAATATCCAATATAAAACCTGTATTGAAGCAGTTGCTCTCAAGCAACTGTTTTTTATGTCCGTAATTGTTGTCGTTATTTTTCTTCACAGATTCTTGTCCAATTGCTTGTCTGAGCCTAAAAAACGAAACTAAAGCAAAAAGAACAAACGCCTCTAAAAACGTTTGTTCAAAGTTAATTACTATTTTAGCTGAGTGATAGATTACAATTTGCGAGTATGAGAAAGTTTTTTTATAAGTTTAGGAAGTATAGATGTTAATTCTTGCTTCATGCGCTTCGTAAACGATGGGTCCTTACCGGAAGTTGAAATAGTGACAACATATTCATCATTTCGAATGACACCAGGTGTGTGAAAAGATGATGCTGTACTACCACTTACAACGTTAACCCACTGGAAATCATGAGCGGCCTGTTTGACCATCATATTTACAGCATGTTGATTTGTAGCTGCATAAATAAGATGAGCATCTTTAATATCATCATTACTAAAAGTTTTTTGCTTCCAAGTAATATAAGAAAGTTCCTTCATTTCCTCGCAAATTTCTGGGCTGACAACAGTGACGAAAGCACCTGTATTTTTTAATCCAGACGCTTTTCGATATGCAATTTTACCTCCACCAATGATAACGACCACTTTATTTTGTAGATTAAACATAAGAGGGTACATGTTATACATATATGCATTCCTCCATTCGTTCTAATAATGTTAACTTCATGTATGTATCAAACTGAAGACAGTTACAAGTCGTAACGTGATCATATTTTTTTGTATGCAATTTAATTTTTTGAAGTAATAATCCGGTAAAGAGAAGGTACGGCATGACATATACATGGGACGCAGTCGATGTTATAGCCTTGAGCTCAGCAGCAAAAGAGGGAGTTCCTTTCGTTAAAAAGGAACAGGATACTGGCATACCAAGTTTTCGTTCGACAGCTGCTCTGATTTGTTGTAATTCATGTATCGGTTGTGGATCACTACTGCCTCGTCCTACGAGTAAAATACTACTATTTTGCATTGACATAGCTTCACGTATTCTTTTCACTACAAGTTCCACCATATGTGGATGTGTACTAAAAGGAGGTACAACTGAAAATGTTATTTGTGGATATTTCTTTTGTAGTTGCTCTATTTCAAAAGGAATATCACGTTTATAGTGAGCTGCTGCAAATAATAAAACAGGTACAATCATTATTTCAGTTACTCCCTCTATTATCGTTTCTGTAACTGCATCCGAAATAGTAGGTGTCGTTAGTTCTAGAAAAGCTATTTTTTGAATTCTTTCGTTTCGCTCTTTCATAACAGATTGAATAAATTGAATGAATTGTTCATTACCTTCTTGTAGCCGGCTCCCATGTCCAACATATACAATTCCTTTCATTGTCTCACCATGTCTTTCTTCATAAGAGTTTCTTGTAATTGATGATCTACGTTATGAAACCCAACTTTATTTGCATAGTGTAAAGTTGGAACGTCGGTATACGAGAATGGGAGAGTAAGAATATTGATAAAGCCAAGGCGTTTTATTTCTGCTAGAAACGTATCAATAGAAGCACGACCTTCAAATACAATGCTATCCCATGAGAATTCAGAAAGAATACGTGAATGAATTTCATCGAAGCGATGATCAATTGTGTACTCATGAGTCATCATATAGGAACCAGCACCAATTTTTTCTTGAATAACAGCAATTCGGTTAATGTTTCGTCCTAAATAAATCGTTGAATTCGAAGAAAATTGCGCAGGTTTACTGAACAATCCATATTGCATGAGCTTTTCTTGAATAGAAAGGTTCATATACTGAAGTTCTGCCTGTAAGGAACGAATATCTTTATGATATTTACTGCATGATTGCATTAAGATGTCTACACTGTCAGCGGAACAAAATACAAGACGATCAACGTTAAAAATCTTATTGATTTGTTCAGAGGTTAATGTGTATTCTTTCTTTTTGAAAGTTGGAATTTGATATATTTCTGCACCGGACTCTTGTAACATTTGCTTTATTGCGCTTTTTTTATTTGTTGCAGATGCAAATAAAACTTTCTTGCTGTGCAATGGCTTGCGTTCTTTCCAAGAGATTTGATTACGTAAGGAAACGACATCACCAACAATTGTCATAGAAGGATTAGAAATATTTTCGTTTTTGACAATAGAAACAATGGTAGACAGTGTCCCTGTGACAACGCGCTGTTTACCAGTTGTACCCCATTCAATGACTGCTACTGGCGTATCTTCTTTTTTTCCTGCTTGTAGTAAGTTTTCACAAATTGTAGGTAAGTTTTTTATACCCATGTAGTAGGCAATCGTGTCGCTATTGTAAGATGAATTATATTTTCCATGATCGCTTAAAGGACCTTTTGCATGTCCGGTTAATAAAGTGACACTATTACTGTAGTCACGGTGGGTGAGGGGAATACCTGCATAGATACTAGCGGCGATGCTAGATGTAATACCTGGTACAATTTCATATGGAATATTTGCTGATGCTAAAGTTTCTGCTTCTTCACCAACACGGCCAAAAATAGATGGATCTCCGCCTTTTAAGCGGACTACGATTTTTCCTTCTTTCGCAAATTGAAGGAGGTGTGAGTTAATCATTTCTTGACGCATAGTATGATTCTTTGGCATTTTTCCGCAATAAATAAGTTCACATGTTTCTTTTGTATAATTAAGAAAGGAAGGGTTTAATAAGCGGTCATATAAGACGATATCTGCACGATTTAAGCACTCTATCGCTTTTTTTGTAATAAGCCCTTCATCACCTGGTCCTGCACCAACTAAATATACATATCCGTTCATATTCGCACCTCGTCTATTTTTATTTAAAAGGAAGCCAGGGGAGGCTTCCTTTTGTAAATTACATGTATATATAAATATCTCCGTCAATAACTTCTACTTCATACGTTTGAATACAACCGTCATCAGGTTTTTGAACTTCACCTGTTAGTAGTGAAATTTTCCAATCATGTAGTGGACAAAAGACGAATTCTCCAGATACAATACCTTCCGCTAATGGCCCGTTTTTATGAGGACAACGATTTTCTACAGCTCGAATATCGCCATTTGAAAGGCGGAATAGGGCGAAAGACATACCTTTCATTTGCACCTCTTTACCGATTTGAATAGGAAGGTCTTCTGCACGCATAACTTTTATTTTTTCTTTCGTTTGTATCATATAGGTCACAGCTCCTTATTTCACAGTTTCTACTTCATACATCGCTTTTAATGATTTCGTTTCTAGTGCTTGTCCCCATGCTTCTTTATATGTGCCACGAGCTTTTTGGAAACGTTCATTTAACGTAGTAACCATATTTGCATCTTGCAGTATTTCTTTTATGTGATCGAAGCCTAAACGTTCTGTCCAGTAGGCAGTACGCTCTCCGTAAATACCAGTTTCACGATAATATTGCATGTAAGCTGTAGCGATGCGAAGGACATCATCTTCAGTAGGGACAATCATTACAAAATCAGCTTCACGTACTTCTGTACCACCATTTCCGCCAATATAAAGTTGATATCCATTTTCGACACAAACAACGCCAAAATCTTTCGTCAGTACTTCCGCACAGTTACGCGGACAACCAGTTACACCCATTTTCATTTTATGAGGTGTATCTACCATTTCTAATGATTGTTCAAGCAACATACCAAGTCCTAATGAATCTTTCGTACCGAAACGGCAAAAACGAGAGCCAACACATGATTTTACATTACGCAGAGATTTTGAATACGCATATCCAGAAGTCATATTTAAGTCAGCCCATACGTTAGGTAAATCTTGTTTCTTGACACCGTATAAGCCAATTCGGCTTGCACCGGTAATTTTCACAAGTGGAACATCATACTTCTTCGCAACTTCAGCAATTTTCATTAAATCGTCTGCTGTTGTAACGCCTCCGTACATACGTGGAATAACAGAGAATGTACCATCGTGCTGGATGTTACCATTCATTCTTTCATTAACGAAACGGGACGATTTATCATCTTCATATTCTTCTGGAATCGCCATACGTAAATAGTAGTTTAAAGCAGGGCGGCATTTCGAACAGCCGTCTTCATGTGCAAAACCAAGAACATTTCGTACTTCTTTTGGAGATTTTAAGCCTTTCTCGTGAATGGCCGCTACGACTTCATCACGGGATAAAGGTGTACATCCACACATACCGGCAGATTGCGCTGAGGCATCAAAAGCATCTCCAAGTGTATGAGATAAAACTTGTTCCACAAGCGGACGACATTTACCACAAGACCCTGCGGCTTTCGTACAGCCTTTAACTTCTTCAAAAGTCGTTAACTCTTGTTCTAAAATGGCGTGAACGATTGTACCTTTCGTAACACCATTACATCCGCAAATCGTGTCATCAGCACTCATAGTAGCAACGTTAAGTTCACTTTCTTCACCAGCTTTGTGAAGAAGAGAAGCGGCTGTATATTCTTGTATATCTTCTTCTTTCTTTAACATGCTAAAGAGGCGTGTTCCGTCAGCTGTGTCACCATATAAAACGATACCGATGACTTTATTGTCACGAATTAATACTTTTTTATAGGAACGTTTACATTCATCAAAGATTGATATTGCTTTCGTTTGAGCATCTTCATAAATTTGACCAGCAGAGAATAAATCACAACCTGCAACTTTTAATTGCGTACCGACAATACTGCCCGAATATCCATCAGTTTGTAAATTTGTTATATGTTTTGCTAATATCGCACCTTGTTCATAAAGAGGAGCAACAAGTCCATATGCGATACCGTCATGCTCTGCACATTCTCCAACTGCATAAATGGACTCATCATTTGTTAGCATATAGTCATTGACTACAATACCGCGATTTACAATTAAACCAGCATCTTTTGCTATTTGCGTATTTGGGCGTATTCCGACAGCCATTACGACTAAATCACAATCTACAACTTCACCATCTTCAAATTGAATGCCCTCAACATGGTCTGTACCAAGAATTTTTGCAGTTTTCTTTTCCATTAGAAATTTCATGCCTTGCGCTTCCAAATCTTCGCGTAATAGAGAAGCTGCTTTCGTATCTAGTTGCTGCTCCATTAAGTTTGGCATTAAATGAACAAC
Source organism: Bacillus sp. AR8-1 (assembly GCF_008042345.1). NCBI lineage: Bacteria > Bacillati > Bacillota > Bacilli > Caryophanales > Bacillaceae > Bacillus > Bacillus sp. AR8-1. The sequence goes on along the minus strand of NZ_QNUB01000041.1, from coordinate 158,355 downwards.
ATGTACGTCCATCCCTAAGTCAATAAGACCTCTTGCGGCTTCTAAACCAAGTAACCCACCACCAATAACAACGGCCTTTTTCTTTTCTTTAGCGGTGTCTATCATAAATTGTGTATCTTCAATTGTTCGAAATCCTGTTACACCAGGAAGAGTAGAACCTTCAACAGGTAAAATAAAAGCACTAGAACCTGTTGCGATAATGAGTTTGTCATATGTAAGAGTACGATTTTTTTCTGTGATAATGATTTTTGCTTCTCGGTTAATAATTTGAACTCTTTCGTTTGTATATAAAGTTATTTCGTTTTCTTCATACCAACTGTATTCATTCATAATGATATCTTGCATATTTGTTTTGCCTTGTAAAACGTGAGAGAGCATAATGCGATTGTAGTTTGGATGCGGTTCATCTCCCAAAATAGTAATCTCATATGAATCACTATTATGTTTTAATATTTCTTCCATACAGCGTATTCCAGCCATACCATTTCCGATCATAACTAAACGTTTTTTCATTTTCGTTTCCCCTTTTTCTGTGAAATGTTGAACAAAGGATTATATTTCTATTATAGAAAATCCAAAAAAGGGGAGATGTGATATTTATCACATTTTTATAATGATTCACAAATTGTTAAAATTCGGATTTATTCGAGAGGGATGTGTATATTCTTTACCAAATGAAAAAACAGGACATAAGTATGTATACTCATGTCCTGCACTTGATTTATACTCTCGTAATTGCACGTGGAAATAAAATGTTATTTTCTAAATGAATATGCTCAAATAAATCAGACTCTAGTGCTTCAAGGCGTTGGTAAACAAGTCGATAAGTGCCGCAAGCTCCTTCTGGAGGAGTAAAGTCATTTGTAACTTTACGAAGCTCTTTAATAATGTTGCCTGCGTGGTTATGTTCATTTTCCAACTTATCTACTACTTTACGTAAATTCACATAGTTTTCTTCAATTGGATTTTGTTCAAATTCTAAAATTAATGGAAAATCTTCTGTTTCTTCTTTAATTAAATGTTGTTCTAATTCCATCTTTAATTCGTGAAATAGCTTATGAATTTGAGCTAAGTGAGGCTGACTTGCTCCGTGGACGCGTAATACTTTCGTCACATACGGACTTAACTGTGGTAATTCTTCATTTAAATAGCGATGATGCTTATTTATAACATAATCAATCAATTCACGATAAGAAGCATTTTTCCAATCAATTTCAGATTCATTTAATCGTTTCGTATTATTATAAAGTGTATTTAATTCTGTAAGTACTTCTGTTGCTGATAAATTTCTTTCATGAATTGCATCAATAAGTGGTTTATTGCCACCACAACAAAAGTCTATTCTATATGATTTAAAAAGATCACTAGCTTTCGGGAATTGTGTAACGATCTCACCGACAATAGAAGTTTCAGTAAATGCATGTTTCATATGAACGCCTCCATAAAGTTTGAATGTAATAACTAAATTAAGAATAGCGATAAATTAACATCTATGTAGTGATTGAAATCACTTATTCTGTGTCGTTTTTGAGAATAATAAGAAGAATGTTATTAAAATAAGGGGGAAAGTAATAAGTGGTAATATTTTTTATTGCTATTTTTCACATGCAATTCCATCGCCATCACGATCAAGATGAGAGCTATAACCTGGTTGCCCTTTATGTAAAGGGGCTTTCCCAGCTGCTCTAACTGCAGCACAATTTTTGTAGTATGCACTACTAGTATTTCCTGAAGCGGGTTGTGTTTGAGTTTGCTGTGCTTTTTGCTCTTCTTGTTGTTTACGAGCCTGTTCGTCAGCCTGACGTTTTTGTTCTTCTTGTTGTTTACGAGCTTGTTCCTCGGCTTGTCGTTTTTGTTCTTCTTGTTGCTTACGAGCCTGTTCATCAGCTAGACGTTTTTGTTCTTCTTGTTGTTTACGAGCTTGTTCCTCAGCCTGACGTTTTTCATCTTCTTGCTTACGAGCTTGTTCCTCGGCTTGACGCTTCTCATCTTCTTGCTTTTGAGTTTTTTCGTCCGCCTCTTTCTTTTCTAGCTCTTTTTTCTGTTCACTATCTTTTTGTTCTTCATTGTTAGATGCCACTTTTGTACTAGTTGCTGTCGTTTTTTCAGAAGAAGGAGCTGAAATACCTGATAGCGCAACAAAAATGACAAATAATAAGGCTGTAATAATAAATTGTTTTTTCGCTACACCTGTTTTCTTAATTACAGATAAGATTGCTATAACAAGGAAGAATATAAATAGAATGAAACTTAAAGTGGAAAAAAACTCGACGACGAGGTGTTCCGATTTTGTTGTACCGGTCGTTATTAATATAATAGAAATCATAAAAAGAATAACGGTAGGACGTCCATATTGTTTTGCTTTTCCATTTTTCTTAAAGAATGAAATGATACATAAGATTAAAAGAATAAAAGCAATAGAAAATAAAGCTGCACCAATATTACTCAAAATCGCCATTTTCATACCTGCATTTGTAAGATTTTTCTTATTGATTATATAGGAACTTATTGGATATTACACGTTTTATATAAATTTAGAAAATTAATATTTTTACTAGACTTATAAACGATTATTTTATATATAGGGAAAAATAGATATATTTCCTATTACTTTTTGAAAGATATTTCATAAATTATAGTATATCGATTGAAAGGAGGAGATTTGAATGGAATTTCAATTGTTGGTAACTTGTATATTACAAGAAGGTAATGCTTACTTTTTAGTAACGAAGGTAGACGATGTTATTACGTTAAAAGTACCGATTACTGCGGGAGTAGCAGGTTTATTTTTAGCTTTAGGTGTACCAAGATGTTCTTAATTTAAATCTCTATAGTAGAAGGGGAAGGGACATGCCTTCCTTTTCTACTATTACATAATATAATTATGTAAACTTAAATGTCATATTTGTGATAGCACGTTTGAAATGGACATGCATATACTATAATGTTTCATTGGATGTTAGCGGTGAAAGGTAGTTTTAATAAGTACATCCAGTGATATTTTTAAGCTATGAAAATAAAAGAGGTGCTATTATATATGAAAAGAAAAACATTGGATATTCCAGTTACATTGCGAAGAGAGTGGTTTTTAATAGAGTTAGCTCATTTAACGAAAAAATATGGAATTGAAATTGCAACTAGCAAAATGGATGCTGCACCGTTTTTAAGAGATCAAGTTACAGAATCAAAGATAGGGAAAGGGTTACAATACGATAAATATGATGATGAATATATAATTGAAAATTAAAGGGTAACAACAAAATTAAATTAATTTATAACAAAATATAAAATAAAGCAGATTCTAAATATAGAATCTGCTTTATTATGAAATACTTGTAGTCAACTAACCTCTTTCTAGTGTTTTTCCTACATATTTCTCTTGCGTTATTCCAAAAGATTCACGAAGAATGCGAGCATAATCTTTAGATTCTATTGGTCGTTTATTTTTAGTGCCTTTAAAGGTTTCTGTATAATTTTTATTTGTTAATGATATGTGACCATAAGTAGTTAATTTACAAGTGATAGCCCCTTTATTAAAAGGAGATTCTTTATGCTCTACAATCACTTTTTGAATGTTATTCACTTTTTTCTCATCTATTGGATCTACAGTGAAAGCATAGCCTATTTTCCATTCAGTTGAAGGCTCAGATTGTAAGAAACTTGTAGATTCTCCGTTAGCTCCTTTTCTCATTTCTAAAATATGCGTACCTTTTCGAGTATTTCGCTTACGAATTCGATATTCTCCTGTTTGAGAGGATATGACTTCTCCGTTAAAAGGTACTGGATGTAAAGGGAGATGAGATGCAAAACCTGCATCCACAACATAATCTTTATCCTCATGAATTAATATGATAATGACATGACCATCATCGGGTTTCCATTTATTATCGTACAGGTCATAAACAGTACCAGCTACTTTGTATACTTGAAACCCACAATCAATTAAGAAATAATACAATAAGGAGTTTAATTCATAACAAAGTCCACCTCGTTTTTGAATAAGTAACTTTTCTATTAAGTTATCTTTTGAGATATTTTTAATAGTACCAGCCATAATATCAAGATTTTCATAGGGGAGAATCATTCCCATTTTTAAGAGAATTTCATCTAAATCATCAAATGTTATTTCTTTTGCAGGAATTTTTAAGCGTTTAAAAAACTCCTTTTGTAATTTGGTCATCATAAAGTATTCTCCTTTCTTTTTACAGAATTTTCTTCTGCTCACCGATAGGTTAGTACTTCTAAAAAGTTAATTCAAGTGCACGAAAATTATCATAATATATGTTTCTGGAAATATAACTATCTATTCGGAAATTTCAGTTTAAATTTTAATCGTAGGAAAGTCTTATAATATAAGCTCCTTTAAGATTAGTTTGTATTTAATGAAAAGAAAGTACATATCTTTATTATATTTTTAAATAACTAACTAGTAATAAAATGTTTTTTTACTAAAATTTTTTCAAGATTTGTATGCTTTATATAAACAATAATGATTAAAAAAATATCTGGGTGTAGCGAAGTTAACAATTATTGAGAAATTTTTTTGTCGTATTCTATCAAAAGGAAGAGGTAGAAACAAAGAGAATAACGAGAGTTAAGGAAGAGGGTATACAACTAGTAACCTTCTAAAAATAGGGCTAACATCTTTTTAAAATAAAAGATTAGCTATTATTAAGGAAGGGAAAATATAAAATATTATAAAGAACACCTTCTTTCAAAAAAATAGGGGGAGTAATATGCGACTGATGAGAAGATTTGTGGTCTTACTAATTGTATTTTTTATCATGGCTCCAACGATTAGCACAAATGTACAGGCAGAAGTTGTAAAAGAGCTTGGAAAGGGGTTTCCTGATACAGAAGTATTCACACCTGGAGAATGGTTTTTAGGCCAAAAACCTGCTAATTATGATGAGAATAAACCGCCAATTCTCTTTGTACAAGGAAGAAATGGTAATGCTGATAGTTGGTATGGAAAGACAGTATATCATGATATAAATGATATGTATGATTATGCTTTAAAAGCAGGCTATCAAACAGTGTTTATACAATTGTATGATGCTGCTGGGAAAGGTTCGGCTAGTCAGTGGGATAACGGAAAATTGTTAGCACAAAAACTTGAAGAAATATATAATCATTTCGGTAAAAAAGTTAATATTGTAGCGCATAGTAAAGGTGGTATTGATACACAAGCCGCATTAGTTGAATATGGTGCGAATCGATTTGTTGGAAATGTTATTACACTTGCTACACCGCATCACGGCTCAAATTTAGCAGATTTATCATATAGTTGGTGGGCAGGGTGGCTTGCTTCTATATTAGGTCAAAAAGATGATGGTACGTATTCGTTACAAATAGGTGAAATGGCAAAGTTTCGTTCAACAATAGATAACAACCCAGCAGCTAAATTAAACCGTTACTATACGGCTACTGGGACTAGCTGGGGGCCAACATTTTCTGCATTATCTATGGGCGGGTTATATTTATCGTCGTACGGTTCAAATGATGGACTAGTAAATGAATGGAGTGCGAAGCTATCGTACGGTACACATTTATTTACAGATTCAAGATTTGATCATGACAATATAAGAAAAGGATCAGCTGTTTTTGCACGAATTGAACCATATTTACGTACGACAAATGTGGGGTTACCAGCTTTAGTAGCATCCAGCACTAGTTCAAATGAAAATCTAGAACAATTAAATACAACTTCAAATCAAAATATTTTAGGAGGCGAATTACCACAAAATCAGTGGATAGAGCAAAGTATTTCTGTTGATAAAAAGGCTGAAGGAATAGTTTCTGTACTAACTGCTTCTTCTGATGTAGAAGTACAAATGGTATCTCCAAAAGGAAAAATCTATGCAAACAAAGATAGCGCTATAACTACTGGTGAAGGCGAATCTTTCTTTAATGGGGCGACAATTAGAACATTCAAGTTTGATAAATTGGAAGTAGGCGAATGGAAAATCAAAATGATGGCGAAGCAGTCGAAAGATGCATATTTAGTTGTAAGCGATTACAAGAATGACGCGCCATTTGTTCTTCAAATGCCTACAAAGGTTAAAGTAAATAAACCTGAGTATAAACTGAAAAAATCACCAGTGGCACCTGAAATGAAAGGGGATCTTTCCATAACAGTAAGAGTCGTTAATAAAGAAGGTAAGTTAGTCTCTGAATTTAATGAATTACAAAATGTTAATACGAATACATTTACAGGTGCTTTGAAAGATATAAAACAACCGGGAGTATATAACGTTACGATGGATATAAAAGGGATGAATAAAGAAGGAAAACCATATAATCGTACGATTGTTAAGTCGGTTTATGTAGAGAAATAAGGAAGAATAAATAAGCATAATATAAAAGTGCAGAAATCTTGTGTTAGAAAGAATTCTGCACTTTTTTGCGTGATGAGAGATAATAAAAGTCGAAGAAAACTGTTATTCAATAAAAAAAGATGCTGAAATAGCATCTGAATGTGAAGAAATAATATTAACTTAGTTTTGTAACTGTTAATTCAACTGAATTTATACCATTGTCACAAGTTACAATACTTTGACGATTAAAGCCACTATTATTTCTAAGTTGAAGAGTTGAATTAGCTGGCACTGTAACAATCGTTTCGCCAACGAGTTGAAGACATTCGTTATTTGATGAAGTATTCATTTGAATAGCGAAGTCACCTTGACTATTAGCAAGTGGATTGTTATTTAAAAATATAGTTATGACTGGGATATGTGGAAATACAGGATTTAAAGTAGTATTAATACTGGAAATGAACGAAACTCTATAATCACCAGCTTGTCTAAATTGTATAGTAGTAGGGTTTAGTAAGGAAACGCCTCCAGCTAAAGGTCCAACGTGATTAAATGGAAAAGGGTTTCCAAAAGGAACAGTTATAAATTCAGTTTGCCAAAAAGTTCCGTATGCAGGACAGCTTCGTTTATTTGAATGGTCACATGAACATTTTTTATTTGAACTGGAAGAAGATTTACATGAGCATTTTTTATACGAGTTTGAAGAATGATAGTATGAACCCAATATATTACCTCCTATTCTTAATAAATGTAAAACACATAATAGTTTATGAAAATGAATCACAATTGGCGTGTATGCTTGTACTATAAAAGGAGATAGATTTAGAATAGAAAGTGCTCAAATGATGAAATATAGTATTGGGGTATTACCTGTAACACTTTTTGAAGATGATAAGGTTCATAATTTGATAGAAAAATGAATGGGATTTCTAAATGGATTAAAGTAACGAGGAAACGTTTATCCCGCTATTTTCCGGGCAGTAAGACCCCCATCTCAAAATTCAGTGAAAGCAAAGAAGTTAGTTGGGGGATGAACAAAACCCCCACTGAGTAAAGTTTCACTTTACTATATTAATTTCGTCTGACAAACAGCAATATTATCTTTTGCTGTTTGGATGTTATCGTTTGGTGAAGTTATGATATTTAATCGTATGTATATTAGATTATTTAGTTTATTTTTTTATTTATTTGTGTAGCTGGGCAGGAAGAAGTCAGAAAATATAGAATAAATGTACATATGAAGCATCGTTTGTTTTTGGTGTGAATAGTAATTAAAGATACGCTAAAATATTTAAAATTGTAACGAAAGAGAGATTAAATAATAGAAGGAGCAACTTACATGGAAAATATATTAAAGGTATCTTCAAAATCAAGCCCAAATTCAGTCGCGGGTGCAATAGCGGGTGTACTAAGAACAAGTGGTAATGTGGAAATTCAAGCGATTGGGGCTGGAGCTATAAATCAAGCGATTAAAGCAATTGCGATTGCAAGAGGGTTCGTCGCTCCAAGTGGTATTGACTTAGCTTTTGTTCCAGCGTTTCAAGAGATTTCTATCAATAATGAAGAAAGAACAGCGATTAAATTAATTGTAGGCCCTAGAAAGAAAAGGTCTTAAAAGTAATTGTGAATGGTTCGTATCAATACAAAGTTCACAACAGTAAAAGCAAAGCATACTATGTAACTGCTAATCCTGCTTATGTGTATGCAAAATGAAAATTATAAAAGCAGAACTCTCATCAGGTTCTGCTTTTATTTGTTGTAATTAATAATCGCTATCTAGTGTAAATCCCTATATAGTTTTTTTCTCTTCAATTAACTTAACATTTTTTAAGTTTACAGACATTTCATATTCTGATTTGTTAACATTTTTCATACATTGTATTTTTTATCCTTTTTTTAATAAATCAACGGTGTGTTCTAACCATTCTAAAGGTGTTACTTTTAATCCCTCAAAATATATTCCATCTGCAGCTTCTTTTATATATCTATTTTTTTCTTCCTTACTGTAATCACTTTGAATAAATTTAGTTAAGAAAATAATAGCATCTTGTATATATTCTTTGTATTCCTCTTCTATTAGTTCTTGAATTACCTCTTCATAGAAAGAATCTTGATGAAAGTTTCCTGCTAGGAATTGATAAATTTCATCTTCTGGATTGTGTTTTAATAACATATTTATCCTCCTATTTATTAATTTGGATAGCCAGTTAAAATAAATTTTCCATTTGCATCTTTCTTTAAAATAATTTTAGCATTGGTCATTTCCTCAATTGTCGTAGAACCTCTTTGAATTCCTCTACCAATTATTTCATTACCACCTGAGAAAGCCAAATTATCGCCTTTGCTCAATATTTGTCCAGCTTTTGAGATACCTTGAGAGAATTTAGCACCTTGCGCGGATTTCTGCATCTCCATTTATCACATCTTTCTTAAAAGAATCTGATAACGCATCCCACATAGCAGGTAAAGCTTTATCTAAATGGGTAACAGTGTAGCCCATACCTTTCCAAGTTTCCCAGTCACCTAATGCCTTTGATATAGGAAAGAACAGATGGAAAAATAAAACAGGCCTAATTCATTTAGTTTTATATTTTGTGGGGGCACCCACAACCCCACCCGCAATTTACCCACAAAATAAAAAAAGTGATGAATCACTATGAAATATCATTTTTATAAAAGTTTGATAAATCAACGTTTTTAGCGCACTTTAAAACTTGATGAATTAAGAGGATATATTTAGAACACAAGTTCAACAAATGGAAGGGGAATGTTTATTTATCAAGGGGATCTAATACAGTTTAATTAAAAGGTTATTATTTGCTCACATTTTGCTCACAAATAATATAAAAACATGTGAAAAAATATGAAATACCCTTTTGAAGTAGAATATAATATAACAAATAAAAAGCGTCGCAAATGCTTGTATAACAGGCATTTGCGACGCTTTTATAGTTTTTCTGAACATAAAATAAACAACCCTAAAACTGTTCATTCTTCTCCCAAGATTCTACGATATAATGAGCAATCGTCGGATTGAAGCCTTTACCAACTAAAAACATAATCGCAGCAACTTCTGTTAATGCGTGTTCGTGTGATGTATGTTTTGCTTCATTTAAACCGTAATCTACCCATGGTTTTACGAAATCTAGTACGGGTTTCTTGAAAGGTAAAAACTGTGTACCGACAACTTGTTGAATTTGTTGTTGTGTTGGTTCAGTAATTGGTCCAGGTGGTAAGATTTGTGGTTGTGTAATGTCTAATGTTGGTCCTGGCGGTAAAATTTGTGGCTGCGTTGGATCTATTGTTGGTGGTTTAGGTGGTGAGACACGTGCGTCGTAGTTTGGTTGATACATTTGTTGTTGGTATTGCGGTTGTTGTGGTTGAGTTGTGTATGGGTTTTGTGGTGCTGCATATGGATTTTGTTGATATGGTTGTTCTTGGTTTTGTGGTGCTGCATATGGATTTTGTTGATATGGTTGTTCTTGGTTTTGTGGCTCTGCATATGGATTTTGTTGATATGGTTG
>NZ_QNUB01000041.1:0-148466 GCF_008042345.1 Bacillus sp. AR8-1 | reverse complement strand
TTGGTGCTGCATATGGATTTTGTTGATATGGTTGTTCTTGGTTTTGTGGTGCTGCATATGGATTTTGTTGATATGGTTGTTCTTGGTTTTGTGGTGCTGCATATGGATTTTGTGTTGTTCTTGGTTTTGTGGTACCGCATATGGATTTTGAGGATATTCATAATTTGGACGTGTTTCATATGGATTTTGTTGAAATTCAGTTTCTTGATTTTGCGTTGTTGCATATGGGTTTTCGTCATATTGTTGTTCTTGCTGTTGTAACTCTTGTTCTTCGTATTGTTCTGTGTATCTTTGTTCTTGTTGTTGAGGGTAAAATGGTTGCCTTGGATAAGGCGGTTGATTATTATAGAACATATTTATTCCTCCTTCATGATGATGCTTACCACTCAGTGTATGGGCGGACAAGAAAATATGTGATGAAAAAATGCGGGCGTGTTACAATAAGTAACTGGGTGAAGATAAAATGACAAAACAAGAAAAGATTCAAAAAACAATTACTTTTGTAAAACATATTTTAGAAAAAGATGCGAGTGGGCATGATTGGTATCATATTGAACGCGTACATAAACTGGCGATTTCTTTATCCGAGCAAGAAGGGGGAAATCGTTTTATAATTGAAATGGCAGCATTACTTCACGATGTGGCAGATGAGAAGTTAAATGAAAGTGAAGAAGAAGGAATGAAAAAAGTTTCTGATTGGTTAGAAGAGTTACATGTGGAAGAAGAGGAAAGTAAACATGTTCTTCATATCATCGCCAATATGTCTTATAAAGGTGGTCATGGCGGTAAAGTGGATTCACTTGAAGGGAAGCTTGTTCAAGATGCGGATCGCTTAGACGCCCTTGGAGCAATTGGAATAGCTCGCACATTTGCGTATGGTGGAGCGAAAGGGAGATTAATGTATGATCCAACTATTCCTCCGCGTGAAGTGATGACGAAAGATGAATATAGAAAAAATAACGATCCATCTTTAAATCATTTTTATGAAAAACTTTTGAAATTAAAAGACTTAATGAACACGAACGCAGCAAAACAAGAGGCGGAAGTTCGTCATCGTTATATGGAACAGTTTATTGAACAATTTATGAAAGAGTGGAATGCACAAATATGAAAATGTTAACTGTGGAAAACTTATCAAAATCATATGGAGAAAAACCGTTATTTGATGGATTATCATTTAGTATTGCAGAAGGACACCGTGCCGGAATTATCGGTGTAAACGGAACTGGTAAATCGACGTTATTAAAAATTATTGCAGGGGCAGAAATTCCTGATACAGGTGATATGACTCATTCTCGTGGGTATACAATTAGTTATTTATCACAGCAACCAGAGTTTGATGAACAACTAACAGTGCTAGAGCAAGTCTTCCATGGTGATACTCCTTTAATTCGTCTTCTTCGTGAGTATGAAAAGGCGCTATTACATATTGAAAAAGATCCAAGTAATGAAAAAGTACAGGAACAATTATTTGCAGTGCAGCAACGTATGGATGCAATGAGTGCATGGGAAGCAAATGCAAATGCGAAATCTCTTTTAACGAAATTAGGAATTACGGACTTCACTGCAACTGTTGGAAATTTATCTGGTGGACAGAAAAAACGTATTGCGATGGCGCAATGTTTTATTGAAACACCGGATCTATTAATTTTAGATGAGCCTACGAACCATCTTGATCATGAGACAGTGGAATGGTTAGAGGAATATTTAGCTCGATATAATGGCGCAGTATTACTTGTAACCCATGATCGTTATTTCTTAGATCGTGTGACGAATCGTATTTTCGAATTAGATAATGGAAAACTGTATAGTTATGAAGGGAATTACAGTACGTTTTTAGAAGCGAAAGCACTTCGTGAAGAACAAGAAATTGCGCAAGAATCAAAACGTCAAAACTTATATCGCCGCGAACTAGCATGGATCCGCCGCGGTGCAAAAGCCCGTTCAACAAAGCAAAAGGCACGTATTCAACGATTTGATGAGCTAAAGGGCCAAGAAGGGCCAGCTGCAAAACAGTCAGTTGATATTGCACTTAGCGGTAGCCGTCTTGGGAAAAAAGTACTTGAGTTAAAAGATGTGACGAAAAAATTTGGTGATAAAACGGTATTAAACAACTTTAATCATATCGTGAAACCAGGCGATCGCATCGGAATTATTGGAGCGAATGGAAGCGGGAAATCTTCGCTATTAAATATGCTTGCAGGTAAGTTATCTCCTGATAGTGGTGAAATTGAAGTTGGGCAAACTGTAAAAGTTGCTTATTATACGCAAGAAAATGAAGAGATGAATTTAAATCAGCGTATGGTTGAATACATTAAAGAGATTGCAGAAGTTATTCATACAACAGATGGAAAAGTAATTGGTGCATCTCAAATGTTAGAACGTTTCTTATTCCCGACTCATTCACATGGTACACCGCTTGGTAAACTATCTGGTGGTGAAAGAAGACGTTTATATTTATTACGTATTTTAATGGGAGAACCAAACGTACTTTTACTTGATGAACCTACGAATGATCTAGATACACAAACATTAACAGTACTAGAAGATTATTTAGAAGATTTCCCAGGTGTCGTTTTAACTGTATCGCATGACCGTTACTTCTTAGATAAAGTAGTAGATGAACTGTTCATCTTTACTGGCGGAGGCGAAGTGCGTGAGTTCCTAGGTAGTTATACAGATTATTTAGAAATGGAAAAAACGAGAGAACTTATGGAGAAAGCGGAAGTTCAAAAAGAGAAAAAAGTAGTAGAAGAAGCTCCAAAACAACAACGTAAACGTAAACTTTCATACAATGAGCAGCGTGAATGGGAAACGATTGAAGATACAATTGCCGAACTTGAAGAAAAAATTGAGTCAATTGGAGAAGAACTTGCGAAAGTTGGATCTGACTTCACAAAGGCACAAGAATTATCTGAAGCACAGCAGAAAACAGAAGAAGAGCTAGAAAAAAAGATGGAAAGATGGAGTGAACTATCAGACATGGTTGAAGGATTAAAATAAAAACAAGCTGCATATATTGAAAAGTAAAGAGAAAAACTTTACACTATTGGTAGAACCTATTTTAGGAGGGAAAAAATGAGAACATCTAATCCAATGTTGAAAAAAGAGGCATTCCGTAAAGAGGGAGCAAGCGCTTCTGCGATGACGATTGGCGGAACAGTAGGCAAAACGTTCATTATGCTTATCTTGCTACTTGCAACGTCTGTCTATTCATACATACAGATGATGCAGGGGACGATGAAGATGCCAGTATTAATTGGTGCTTTAATCGTTGCGGCAATCATCGCATTTGCGTCTATGTTCTTCCCGCGTATTTCACCTTTTGGTGCACCAATCTATGCGGCGGTAGAAGGGGTTGTGTTAGGAAGTATTTCAGCAGTTTATACAATGAAATTTGGCGATTCTATCGTTTTAAATGCTGTATTACTAACAATCTCAATTCTATTTGCAATGTTAGTGTTATATGCAACACGCGTAGTAAAAGTAACGGATAAATTCCGTACAGGCGTTATGGCAGCAACACTCGGAATTATGGTTATGTATTTAGTCGTATTCCTACTAAATATGTTTGGTGTAACTGTTCCATACATTCACCAAGGTGGTACAATCGGTATTATTATTAGTGCAGTTGTTATTGTAGTTGCTGCATTAAACTTATTACTAGATTTCGATTTAATCGAAAATGGTGTACGTAGTCAAGCTCCGAAATATATGGAGTGGTACACTGCAATGGGACTAATGCTTACACTAGTTTGGTTATACTTAGAAATTCTTCGTTTCGTTTCTTACTTTACGAAAAATGACTAATAAAAAAACCTGCATGAAAAATGCAGGTTTTTTTATTTTCAAAGATATATTGAACGTATGGTATAATATGGATATTGTCAACTTGAATTTAAGGAGATGGAATATGATGAAAGAGAAGAAGGGGATTATGAAAAAACTATTTTCTAAAAGTTTTTTCATAGAACTAGATGAAGCTTTAACGTATCCATCATCAGAAGTTATTACTTCAGCGATTGAAGGATATGCAACTGAATGCAATGAAAGACTAAAATTTGAGAGTAAAGTTAAACCGATTACTTTTTACTTAGAAAATGTAATGTACCGTGCTGAAATAAAGATGGCTCGCGGAGGATATTACATATCTTGTACTGAAGTGTAATAAATTTTGAAACCATACATGTTTGAACTATGTATGGTTTCTTTTTTTGTTTTGTAAGGTCTAAAATAATACTTTTTACTTACGGATATATCATTTTGTGCTTTTTACTATTCAAATACTTCTCCTTACAATGAAGAAAAATATGTGAGGTGGTATAACTTATGATGAATCGAGTTGTATTAATCGGTAGATTGACAAAGGAGCCAGAATTATACTACACAAAACAAGGCGTTGCTTATGCAAGAATATGTATTGCGGTGAATAGAGGATTTCGAAATAGTTTAGGTGAACAACAAGTCGATTTTATTAATTGTGTCGTTTGGCGAAAATCGGCTGAGAATGTAACTGAATATTGTAAGAAGGGATCACTTATTGGGATTACAGGGCGTATTCAGACGAGTAATTACGATGATGAACAAGGCAAGAGAATATATAGAACTGAAGTTGTGATTGAGAGTATTACCTTTTTGGAGAGAAGGCGGGAGGGGGCATCGTAATAAAAGGTGATTTTAAGTAATAGCTACGGAAAAAATTGTGGAAAGTATTTTAATAAACTTAAAGAAGGAGTACCGCCAGCTTTTTTTTGGAAAACAAGTAAAGAGTATACAAAATTTTATTACGTTTTTCGGCTAATCCAGTAACAATCGAGAACCGTAAAACCCATCACAGTATAGGAATGTATAAAAAGATGAATCGAGTGATAGAAAATAAAAAAGGGATTCCTTCTGAGAGTAAGGAATCCTCCTTTTTATTGTTTCTTGCAAGTGAATTATTTAAATTCTTGTCTATATAATTTAAATGAATAAATAGCTCCAACGAAGAATACAAAGGCTTCAAATAATATAAAGATTTGACGGAAATTCTCAATATCTTTACCAACTAAAGAAATGAATATGCAATTCATTAGAATTTGAGTAGTAAACATACAAGAAATAATTTTAAAATAAATAGGAGTTGTTCTTTCATCTGGTTTACCAATTTTTTTGTAAATAATAATAAGTGCAATTACTGAACCCAAAAATAGAAGTGCTGTAAGTCCTACAACGATATTGAAATTTCCTGTACTTTCTAACATCCATTTATTTAATAAATCAATCATTATTATCTTCCTTTCCTACATAAGAGAATATTTCGTTCTTCTTTTTCACTATAATAAAAAAAGAAAAAGGAAAACATCGAACTTTCTTACAAATACTCGTGTATTCTTACAGTTTTGTCATTTTGCAAATGTATTCATCGCCTTGTCTTGCACTATTTTCTTTGGAAAACATAGTGAATTACGAGAAAGAGCGCTACAAGATCAACTTCCGAGAACGAAAAATATGTAAATAAGCTGTCTATATGGACAGCTTATTATATTTTTTTGCTTAGCGTGTTTTTTTCAAAAATAATGGCGATGCCTCAAGAAATGGATAAAAAATAAAAATCATCGGAAACGAAAGCTTTTAAAATCCCATCCCTAATTTGAAATGTAAAAAGAATGAAATAGTATGGTAGCGGGAAGAAAGTAGTAAAATTAAGCACCTGAGTAGGAGTATATAGTGATAACATGTTACAATACAGCTAAGAACACGCAATAAAGGAGAGTTTTTTACGTGAAGATTAAAGCAATTGAACCGACGCCAAGTCCAAATACAATGAAAGTTATTTTGAATGAAGTATTACCATCAGGAGCGCGTAATAATTATACAAATGAAAATAAAGAACAAGCACCAATGCAAGTGCAAGAAATTTTGAAAATTGAAGGCATTAAAGGTGTGTATCATGTAGCTGACTTTTTAGCAGTCGAGCGAAATGCAAAGTATGACTGGAAAGTATTATTACAACAAGTTCGTGCTGTTTTTGGCGAAGAAGTAGTGGAAGAAAGTGAAGAACAACAACTGTCTCATTTTGGAGAAGTGAAAGTGTTTGTTCAAATGTTCTTTACAATTCCAATGCAAGTAAAGTTAACAGATGGAACATCGGAAGAACGCGTTGGCTTACCAGAACGTTTCAAAGAATCAATTATGAAAGTACAAATGTCTGCACCAAACGTTGTAAAAGAGCGTAAATGGGTAGAACAAAGTACACGTTACGGTAGTTTTGAAGAAATCGGGAAAGAAGTAGTAGAAGAGATTGTTGCTGCTTATTCAGAAGAACGTGTAAATGAAACGGTTAAAGAATTATTAAATCAAGCAGGTGCTGTTGAAGTAACGATTCAAAAGCGTGAACCATATAAAGTAACAGAAGAGATGATGAAAGATTCTGACTGGAAAAACCGTTTTGCAGCATTAGAACAAATGGATCCTACTGAAGAAGATATTCCAGTGTTGAAGATGGCGTTAGATGATGAAAAAGTTTCAATACGCCGTTTAGCAACAGCGTATTTAGGTATGGTAAAAGGTGATGAAGTATTACCGTTATTATATAAAGCGTTGTTAGATCGCTCTGTAAGTGTTCGTCGTACTGCAGGAGATTGTTTATCAGATGTAGGTGATCCGGCAGCGATGTTCGTTATGATTAAATCTCTGAAAGATCCAAGTAAATTAGTACGCTGGCGTGCAGCGATGTTCTTATTTGAACTTGGAGATGAAAGTGCGATTCCAGCATTAAAAGCAGCGCAAGATGATTCAGAGTTTGAAGTAGCGATGCAAGCACGTCTAGCATTAGAGCGTATTGAAGGCGGAGAAGAAGCAAAAGGTTCTGTATGGAAACAAATGACGGAGTCTCGTAAAGGGGAATAATGTATGATTGTTTTCTATGATAGTTGGTGTCCGATGTGTACGGCCGTTGCAGAACGTACGAAAAAATTAGATAAAAAGGGTAAGATGAAATTTGTTTCATTTCGAAATGAAGATGTAGTTGAGAAATATAAGCTTTCTCAAGAACTACAAAGTAAAATGGAACAAAGACTGTATATTTTTAAAAATAATAAGTGGTATGACGGCATTCAGAGCATAGATGTATTAGCAAAGGCCGTTCCATCTTATTGGTTTGCAGTTCCTTTTATAAAGCTATCTATCGTACTTGGTTTTGGAAGTAAAGTATACGATTATATCGCTAATAATAGAAAACTTGTTCCAGTGGGACATTGCCGCGGTGGGGTTTGTGAAATCCCTACAAAAAAATGAAATCATCGTTATCTTTCTTTTGCACCTATTAATAGAGCGTGATATGATGAATTTGGAATGAAAGTTGAAGGAGAGATTACAAGATGTCAAATGCTTATGAAGAATACATGCGCCAAATGGTAATCCCAATGCGCCAAGAGTTAGTGCGTTCTGGGTTTGAAGAGTTAACTACAGAAGAAGCTGTAACAGAATTTATGGAAAATACATCAGGTACAACTTTAGTAGTTGTAAACTCTGTTTGTGGTTGTGCAGCTGGTTTAGCACGTCCATCAGCAGGCCAAGCGGTTGTTCGTGCTGAAAAACAACCTGATCATCTTGTAACTGTATTCGCAGGTCAAGATAAAGATGCTACTGCAAAAATGCGTGAATACTTCGGAGAAATTCCTCCATCTTCACCATCTATGGCATTATTAAAAGGAAAAGAAGTTGTTCACTTCATTCACCGTCATGAAATTGAAGGTGCAACTATGGACGAAATTATTACGAACTTAGAGCAAGCTTTCGAAAAGAATTGCTAAAGAAGGGGGAGAGTAAATCTCCCTCTTTTCTTTATATAGAGGTGAAACAATGATCGTAACAACAGCTGGAAGAACAAACAAAGAAATGACAGATTATGCAAACAAGGTAGCAGCAGAATTAAATGCTTCTTTCGTTAAACGTAATGACATACCAGTACATAAGCTGCATGAGCAGTATGAACAAGATGTGCTTGTCGTAGGGAAGAACCGATTAGCTATTTATCCAAAAGGTACGGAAGAACCGTTTTTCTTTCATCCGAACTCAGCGATGTTTCGTGTGAAAAGGTTAATGTGTGGAGAACACGATCCGTTTGTACAAGCCACGCAATTAGAGAGAGGAATGACAGTGTTAGATTGTACGCTCGGGATGGCATCAGATAGTATTGTAGCTAGTTATGTGGTTGGTGAAAGCGGAAAAGTAACAGGACTTGAAGGCAATGAGTATATGGCTTATATTATGGAAAATGGTTTGAAAACATGGTCTTCATCCGTTTCTGAAATTGATGAAGCAATGCAAAGAATCCAAGTAAAGCAAACGGAGCATTTTTCATTTTTAGCGCAATGTGAAGACAATAGTTATGATGTCGTTTACCTTGATCCGATGTTTGAAGAAACTGTCATAGAATCTGACGGAATTAAAGGATTAAAACAATTCGCTTTGTATCATGATATTACTGACGAAACAATTGCGGAGGCAAAACGAGTGGCGAGAAAACGTGTCGTTTTAAAAGATCATTTTCGTAGTTCTAGATTTGAAAAACACAATTTTCATGTATACAAAAGAAAAAGTGCTAAGTTTCACTTTGGTGTAATTGACCCTTGCTAATTGTTTGAAAAGATGTATAATAAGCAATAATTAATTAAATATACTGTCTGTGATGAAGAGAGTAGTCTTTTTTAGAAGGAAAGCGAGCTAGGGATGGTGTGAGCCTAGTACGGAAGAAAAAGATGAAGCGCACTTCGGAGATGCTTCTTGAACGAATAGTAGAGAAAGCCGAGGCCCCCTGTCCTCGTTATAAACGGGAAAGTGGTTCGTAACGAACAACAAGGGTGGTACCACGGGTTAAAACTCGTCTCTTTTTTAGAGACGAGTTTTTTGTGTTTTAAAAAATAAGGAGGTTGTATCATGGATTATAAAATGCAGTTTGCGGAAAGTTTATCTAATATTTTCACGAATGAATTAACGCAAAAACAAATTTTAGATTTAATTGAAACACCGAAACAAGATGAATTTGGAGATGCAGCGTTCCCATGCTTTTCATTAGCGAAGCAATATAAAAAAGCACCAGCTCTTATCGCAAAGGAAGTTGCTAAGAAATTAAATGATCCGTTTTTTACGAAAGTAGAAGCCGTTGGTCCTTATGTAAATGTATTTTTCAATCGTGAAACTGTAAGTGATGCAGTATTAAAAACAGTTTTAGCGGAGAAAGAAGAGTTCGGTCAAAACCACTTTGGCTGTGAAAAAACAGTAGTAATTGATTATTCCTCTCCTAATATCGCGAAACCTTTTTCGATGGGGCATTTACGTTCTACAATGATAGGAAATTCGCTGAAACATATCGCTGAAAAATGTGGCTATGAAGTTGTAGGGATTAATTATATAGGAGATTGGGGAACACAGTTTGGAAAATTAATTACGGCTTATAAAAAATGGGGAAATGAAGCAGTAGTTAAAGAAGATCCAATACGTGAGCTATTTAAGTTATATGTCCAATTCCATGAAGAGGTGAAAGACGACGAAGAACTAGAAGAAGAAGGACGTGCTTGGTTTAAGAAATTAGAAGAAGGTGATGAAGAAGCGGTAGAGCTTTGGAATTGGTTCCGTCATGAGTCCCTTAAAGAATTTTCGCGCATTTATGAACTTCTCGGCGTAGAATTTACTAATTTTCAGGGAGAAGCATTTTATAATAATTTAATGGAAGATTTTATTGGGATTTTAGAAGAACATGAGTTGCTTGAAGAATCAGAAGGTGCATTAGTCGTTAATTTAGAAGAAGAAGGAATGCCGCCTTGCTTAATTAGAAAATCAGATGGTGCGACGATTTATGCAACGCGTGACTTAACGGCAGCTTTATATCGTCAAAACACTTATGGGTTTGATAAAGCGCTATATGTTGTTGGTCCAGAACAAAGCTTACATTTCAATCAATTTTTCACCGTATTAAAAAAACTTGGCTATACTTGGGTTGATGGTATGGAACACGTACCGTTTGGCTTCATTTTAAAAGATGGTAAGAAAATGTCGACACGTAAAGGAAGAGTTATTTTACTTGAAGAAGTACTCGAAGAAGCAATCGAACTTGCAAAACAAAATATTGAAGAGAAAAATCCAAACTTAAAACAAAAAGAAGTAGTAGCAAAGCAAGTCGGTGTTGGTGCAATCATCTTCCACGATTTAAAAAATGAGCGTTTGCACAATATTGAATTCTCATTAGAAAACATGCTGAAATTTGAAGGAGAAACAGGCCCGTACGTACAGTACACACATGCACGTGCTTGTTCTATTTTAAGAAAAGAAAGTGTAGAATTTGAAACATGTACATTTGCTTTAAAAGACAATCATAGCTGGAGTGTCGTAAAATTACTAAATAAATTCCCGCAAATAATTGAAGCAGCTTTCAATAAAAATGAGCCATCGATTATTTCGAAATATGTATTAGATGTAGCACAATCGTTCAATAAATATTACGGTAATGTTCGTATATTAGAAGAGAGCAAAGAAAAAGACAGCAGACTCGCATTGGTTTATGCTGTGACGGTTGTATTAAAAGAAGGATTACGTTTACTTGGGGTGGAGGCTCCTGAGGAGATGTAGCATAAAAGGTGTATGTATCATTACAGATATGTATGCCTTTTTATTTGGTATAGGAGTCATGTAAGCAGTAATCTCCCCTTATTAAAACCAATTTCTGGGGGGATTATTAAAAATGTAGGAATGTTTTTGTTAAATGGAGAATTGTAAGGGGTGTATATAAAAGGAGGCGTTAGAGGTTGGAAACATACGATTGGAACAGTAAACTAGCGTATTTAAAAAATACGAGAGATTTATATTACAATATCGATTATGTAAGTTTTCTAGTGAATTCAGTTTGGAAGATTTCTGAGCCAGTCCATGTTGTTGATTATGGTTGTGGATATGGTTATTTAGGCTTATTATTAATGCCTTTACTTCCAGAAGGATCAAAGTATACAGGCATTGATAGTGGAGAAACATTATTAGCTGAAGCGAGAGAGTTGTTTCGTTCACTTCCGTACGAGTCAGAATTTCTGGAGGGAGATGCTATAGAAATTGAATTGAACGATACATACGATATAGCAATTTGTCATGCCTTCTTATTACATATGAGTTCACCAAAAACGATACTACAAAAAATGATTCATTCAGTTAAAAGTGGCGGGAAAATAATCTGTTTTGAACCACATTGGATATCAAATATGTCTTCATACACTTTGGATGGAGAGAACCAATCGGAAATTATCCAGCTAGGCATTTTGCAGAATTTATTTGAAAGTGACACGCAGAGGAGTGGAAAAGATGGAAATATTGGTATGAAAATACCGATATATTTAAGTGAATTAGGTGTGAAAAATATTGAATGTAGAGTAAGCGATAAAGTGAACTTTTTAGATTCAAATATGCATCACAATGATAAAAACGATTTGTATCAATCATTAAAAGAAGAGGGGATTGCAGGTGATCCGGGTGATAAGCAACAATTTGTAGAATGTTTAATGGCTAGAGGATTAACATATGATGATGCGCTAGCTCAATATGAAGCTGAACTACGATTTTTTAAAATATTTCATGTGCATTCTTCTTTAGTATACGCTCCGAATATGAAAATTACATTTGGTGACATAGTATGTTAAAAGTCATGATATATAAGGATCGTCGTTTAATGTCGATATAATTTGAAAATCGCCGATATATTTGAATTATCGCTGATATAATTTTATGTACTAATTTCAGCTTCTACAAGATTAAAACCGCATGTTACGTTATTCCATATAATTAAACAAAATACGGAGAAAAATAATCATTTTTACTATATTTTGTTATAAATTTGAATAATATTAATTAATACCATCCATTATAAGAGATTTTAGTTGAATACATACTATATGATGTGTAAAATCTAAGCAAGTAGCAGTTTAAATATAAATTCGAGGTGAATGCATGCTAGATTTTAAGCAGTTAGAAGCGTGTTTGAAAGATAAGAGATTTGTAGACGGATTACAGGAAATAAATAATGAAATTGCATATATAAAAGAAACGAATACTTTATCCTATGTGAAGAATTGGCTTGCTAATATTCCTTCGCATAAGGAGTTTGACATATTAATTCGCCTTACTGATGAAGGGCTTATGCACCAATACAGTTCATTCCTCATTCGCTACGCTTATAAAAAATTCCCAAATATGAGAACGCTCTCTTTATATTGTGATGAGCTAATTGATGAGCGGAAAATTCTTGAAGCAGAGCAGCTGTTAAAAGAAACTTTGGAAGAGAGTAATAAAGAAGAAATAGATGCAGATTTTTTAGCGAAAACATATTTTACGTTAGTACGATGTCTTTTAGAAATGAAAAGAAATGAAGAAGCGCTAATGTATATGCAAAAAGCAGAGGAGTACAGTACGCGCGTAGTGTTTGATAAA
This sequence comes from Bacillus sp. AR8-1, assembly GCF_008042345.1. Lineage (NCBI taxonomy): Bacteria > Bacillati > Bacillota > Bacilli > Caryophanales > Bacillaceae > Bacillus > Bacillus sp. AR8-1. The sequence goes on along the minus strand of NZ_QNUB01000041.1, from coordinate 136,013 downwards.
TGGGGCTACGTTTATATGCATACAGGCGAATGGGAGAAAGCGGAAGAACAATTTATTGCTGGCATGCAGCATGAAGATTGTGAAGAGTTATCTACCTATTTATTATCACAATTGTATGCAAATAAAGGAGAACAAAAACGTGCGATACAGTTAATTAATGATGCGATTGTAAAGTTCCCACAAGTACCATATTTTCATTTTGAAAAGATAAAGTATTTATTAGATTTAGAGCAATATGAAGAGATGTTAGCGGTAATAGATAACATAAATACTCAGCTGCCATATCATGCTTATAACACTTACTTTGTACATTTACGTGCAGAAGCGCTGTACAAAATGAATAAATTTGCAGATTTACAAAAGCTATTAAAAGAAGAAAAGAGTTTAAAAGAATCTTTATATCATAATTTAGAAAAAAATCCGGATGGAAAAAAGGTTCACTTGCCGATAGTTCCTATTGTACAAAAGGATAATTATTGTGTTCCGACAAGTTTAGAGATGATGTTGCGTATATGGGGAGAGACACGTACACAAGATGAAATAGCAGAGTTTATTTTTGATATGACAGGATCGAAGTTTTCAGATACTGTTTCTTATTTAGAAGAATTAGGTTATGAATATCGTTATTTTAAAGGGAATGAAGAGAATTATAAGAGACTGATTGATGAAGGAATTCCTGTTTTATTAAGTATAGATATTGAGCATGCCTCACACGTACAAGTTCTATCTGGATATGATGATACATTGCAAGCTTTCTATGTTCAAGATCCAAACTTTATAGAACCAGTTCTTGTAGAATATAGTAAATTACAAGAAAAATATCGTTATACAGGCTGTTTAGCAATCACGTTTGTTCCGAAAGAAAAGAAGGCGCAACTAGCGTTTCTAAGTGAGGAAGAAAATCGTTATTTTAAATCTATTTTTTCTCTTACGGATCATTTAGATGAACATGACAAAGAGGGAATTAGTAACTTAGTACAATTTTTAAAAGAAACGAGCGATAATCCAAATACGTGGCTATATACGATAAAGCACTTAGATGTTGAAGTAGATAAAGAATTTATTTTATATTGTATCGATAAGTTAATGGAAAAGTTTCCGAACTCGGACTTTGTTAAATTGCATGGTGCACAGTGTTTTATTCGTCTTCAGGAAGTAGAGAAAGCGGAGCAAATGCTGACAAGCGTTGAGAAGAAAAATAATCGTGCATTATATCATTTGATAAATGGAAGATATGCTTTTGAGCAGGAAAGTTATATAGAAGCGATTTCAAGCTTTCGTTCATCGTTACAATTAGACGCAGATCAGCCTATTGCTTGGAGTTTTCTCGCTTTATCCTATATGTATATTGATCAATCTGAAAAAGCATTGCAATACTCTCAAGTTGCGTTAGAGCGCAGTCCTGAAAGGTTCACTTTAACGAATCACGGTTTAATATTAATAGATTTAGAAAGATATGAAGAAGCATATGAAATCTTTAATGACTTGTTAAAAGAGTATAAATATGAAGCACATGTATGGTATGAACGAGCGAGATGTGCACATCAACTAGGAAAATTATATTTAGCAATAAAAGGGCTTAAAGTAGCGATTCTTTTGGATAGTAATGCACCTTACATTTATACGAAACTTTCGGAAATATACGAATCTGATTTGAAGGATGAGGAAAGTACGAAAGAAATTTTATTAAACGGTATTGAGAATTGTGATGATAAAGCACCTCTTTACGTAAAATTAGGTGACTATAATTTTCAAAATGATAGCTTGGAAGAAGCAGAAGTATTGTATAAGCGTGCTTTAGAAGAAAACGATGAGGATGTTTATTCTCACTTCGGACTTACACAAGTGTATATGGCAAGAGAACAATACAAGGAAGCAAAAGAATATATTCTTGGTCTTGAGAAGCAAATTGAAAAGAGCCAAGATTTCCTCATGAATGCAGGAATGGTTTTATGGGATGCTGAAATTGAACTTGGTGGAAATGAAGAAGGATTTAAAGTAGCGCTATCTAAGTTAGAAAATGGTATAAAGAAAAGTGATTATAATGTAGCAAGTGCGTTAGATGAATATGTGAATCGAATTAAAGGAACGGAATTTGTACAACGAGGTATAGCGTTTTTAAGAACGTTACACAAAGAAAGAAATGAAGTAAGTGAGTACGGTTGTTATGCAGGTATTTTATATGAATCTATTGGACAGTATGGCCAAGCGATGAAAAGATATAATAAGGCGATAGAACAAAAGGACACGGCATTACCGTATTACCGAATTGGTGAAACACTTATGGCATTAGGGCAATTGACGGAAGCAAAACAAGCGTATGAAACATGTTTAGAGCTTGATGGGAATTTCGTAGGTGTACATTTACAGCTTGCGGAAATATACGAAAAAGAAGAAAACCGTTCTAAAGAACAAAGTCATATGGTTCAGGCGATGAAGGAAGAGCCGTTGCATATTAATATGGAATATTTGGCACAGCTTTCAGTAGATATGAATCTTCAGGAAGAATTGCTGACTGAACTAGAACAATTAGAGGAAGAAGTACCTGAAATATGGCGTTTAGATGCGATTGCATATGTGTACGGAGCGATGAATGAAATAGATAAAGAACAAGCACAGATTGAATACGCGCTACAATTAGATGGTGAGCATATAGAAGTTCTATATCATTATGCAAAAGTATTAGTGAAAAAAAGAAATGTAAAAGCAATTGAAGTTGCAATGAAAGTAATACAAAAAGATTTTGATAATGAACGTATATTTGATGTTTATGTAAAAGCAGTAGAGCAACATAAAAAATTGTCTAACATACGAGATTTTCTTCATACGTTAAAGGTGAAAAAAGCAGAAAGAAGTACAGCATTCATGTATGCTGCAGCTGCGGTTACGGAAATATGGATTGAACGCCAGCTGCATGAACAGCCGAAACGATCTATCATTACGAGAGCTTTTTATCGTATGAAAAATCGTGCGAAAGAAATTTCAATGGTTACTATGATAATTGATTTATATGAAATCTCTTTAAAGTTAAATCCGAAAAATAGTATGGCAGCACAGCGATTTGCGCTATTTTATGAGAATTTAGAGATGAATAAAGAAGCAATAGAGATTCTGCACACGTCACTAGAAAATAGATGGGATTATGAAGTAGCGAAGCAACTTGTAAATCTTTTCGTTGAGTGCGAGGAAGAAGATATGTTAAGAGATGCTTTGGAATTAACGAAGCAAATGGTTCGAGAACTACCAGATGATTATGATACACTTCTTCTGCAAGCACAAGTATTCTTTAAAGCAGGGGAAGAAAGAAAAGCAGAAAAGATGACCTTACAATTAACGGAGCAAACACCGTTCGTAAGTAGAGCATTTCTTGCTTTAGGAGAAATGTATCAAAGTCAAGAAAGGTTTGAAGAGGCAATTCATGTATTAGAAAATGCTTCTATACATCATCCAAATGAAACAGCAATTCTCCTTTCTTTAGCGTCTTCATATCATGGTGCCGGCCAAACACTAAAGGCAGAAAAAATAGCAAATGAAGTATTAACAATGGATGCAAGTGATTTGTTAGCAAGATATGATCGTGCTTGTTATTTAGCACAGTTAAATAGAAATGAAGAGGCGAAGAAAGAGCTTGAAATTGTCCTTCGTGAGGATGAATCGGGATTCTTTGCTGAACTTATTGAGGATGATGAAAATTTAGCAGCATTGCGAGAATTTGAAAAGTAATTGTATAAGAATAGGGGAAAAGATAAGGATATATTTTGAATTAGTTGACAATTAGTTGTCAAATGGCATAAAATAACTTTTAACAAAGTATACAAATCTGAAGACGAGAAAGAGTAAAATAGTGAACTGTTCTCCAGAGAGCCGGTATATTGCTGAAAGCCGGTGGGCAGACGTTATTTGAAAATCATCTCCGAGGAGCCGAGGCTGAAAGTGAGTAAGCCCGGACGGATGTCTACCGTTACAAAGAACACGTATGATAGTACGTTGCTAAGCGCTATTAGTGAAAAAGCTAATAGAATTAGGGTGGTAACGCGGGTAAACCCGTCCCTACTTCATAGGGACGGGTTTTTTGTGTGCTTTTAAAACATTCAAAGGAGTGATTGTAGATGAAGAAAGTAGATGTAAAAGAGTCAGCTGTAGGGAGAGAAACACGTATTCGTAAGCAGTGGAACGAACAAAGCATTTTTGAACAATCAATTCAGAATCGAGAAGGCGCGCAATCGTTTGTGTTTTATGAAGGACCACCAACGGCGAACGGTTTACCACACGTCGGCCATGCACTTGGTCGGGCAATTAAAGATTTAGTAGCAAGATATAAAACGATGGCTGGTTATAAAGTAGTAAGAAAAGCAGGATGGGATACACATGGTTTACCTGTAGAACTAGGTGTTGAGAAGCAACTTGGTATTTCTGGTAAACATGAGATCGAAGAATATGGCATTGAACCATTTATTCAAAAGTGTAAAGAGAGTGTTTTCACATATGAAAAGCAGTGGCGTGAATTCACTGAAAGTATTGGTTATTGGGTAGATATGGATGATCCATATGTAACTTTAAAGAATCCATATATCGAAAGTGTATGGCATATTTTGGGGACAATCCATGAAAAAGGATTGTTATATAAAGGACATAGAGTTTCACCATACTGTCCAAGCTGCCAAACCTCATTGAGCTCACATGAGGTTGCACAAGGGTATAAAACAGTAAAAGATTTAAGTGCAACTGTGAAGTTTAAAGTGAAAGATAGTGAAAATGAGTATTTCTTAGGCTGGACAACAACGCCTTGGACACTTCCAGCAAACGTAGCGCTTGCTGTACATCCAAATATGGAATATGTTAAAGCAAAACAAGAAGGTCATGTATACATTGTTGCGAAAGAACGTGTACAAGAAGTATTAAAAGAAAACTATGAAGTATTATCTGTTCATAAAGGCGAAGAATTATTAAACACATCTTATACAGCGCCATTTCCGATGAAAGAAGTTACAAATGGTTACCGCGTTATCGCAGCAGAGTTTGTAACGGCAGATAGTGGTACAGGACTTGTTCATATTGCTCCAGCATATGGAGAGGACGATTATAGAGTTGTTCAAAGTGAAGGATTGTCATTCTTGCACGTTGTAGATGAAAAAGGTGAGTATACAGAAGCGGTACCATTTTTGAAAGGTAAATTTGTAAAAGATTGTGACGTTGACATTGTTCGTTATTTAGCGAAAGAAGGTTTACTATATCATAAAGAAAAATATGAACATAGCTATCCACATTGCTGGCGTTGTGATTCACCACTTCTTTATTATGCAGGAGAAAGTTGGTTAATCCGAACAACTGCAATTAAAGATACATTTTTACAAAATAATGATTCAGTTACTTGGTATCCGGATCATATGAAACATGGACGCTTTGGTAAGTTTTTAGAAAATATGGTGGACTGGAATATTAGCCGAAATAGATATTGGGGAACGCCATTAAACGTATGGGAATGTGAAAGTTGTGATCATCAGTTTGCGCCGAAAAGCATTGCCAAATTAAGAAAGCATAGTACGAAAGAAACACCGGAAGATTTAGAATTGCATAAGCCGTATGTAGATGAAGTTCAAGTCTGCTGCGAAAAATGCGGAGGCACAATGAATCGTACACCAGAAGTAATTGATGTTTGGTTTGATAGTGGTTCCATGCCATTTGCACAATATCATTACCCATTTGAAAATAAAGAGTTATTTGAAGAGCAGTTTCCAGCTGATGTTATTGCAGAGGGAATTGATCAAACACGCGGCTGGTTTTATAGTTTATTAGCAGTCTCAGCACTGTATACAGGAAAAGTACCGTATAAACGAGTGTTATCACTAGGGCATGTTTTAGATGAAGAAGGGCAGAAAATGTCTAAAAGTAAAGGGAATGCACTAGATCCAGTTGATTTAGTAGATAAGTTTGGTGCAGATGCGCTAAGATGGGCTTTACTTGTTGATAGTGCTCCGTGGAATGCGAAGCGTTTTTCTGAAAGAACCGTACTGGAAGCGAAATCTAAATTTGTAGATACATTAGTCAATGTGTATAGCTTCTACGTTTTATATGCAAATTTAGATGAGTATAATCCGAAAGAAACGTATGATGTAAAGCTTACAAAATTAGACGAATGGGTATTATCAAGATTGCATAGTACAACGAAAAAAGTGAGAACAGCACTTGATGATTATCAATTTACGAATGCAGCTCGTGAAATTGCAGTACTTGTAGATGAAGTGAGTAACTGGTATGTAAGACGCTCACGTAATCGTTTCTGGGAATCTGGTATGAACGCTGAAAAAGCTGCTGCGTATGAGACACTTCATGAAGTACTTGTAACAATTAGTAAATTAATTGCACCATTCACACCGTTTGTCGCGGAAGACATTCATCTTAATTTAGAAGGAAGTAGCGTTCATTTAGCTGATTATCCAGTTGTAAATGAATCACTACTTCAGCCGAAATTAGAAGCGGAAATGGATGCTGTTTTACAAGTTGTTGAACTTGGAAGAAGTAACCGTAATCAGCATTCTTTAAAAGTAAAACAGCCGCTAGCAGAACTTGTATTACTTGAGCATAACGAGAATGATATGGATTGGGAATCTTATCGTGATATCGTTATGGATGAGTTAAATGTAAAAGCGTTCCATGTTGAACTCGATGAAACAAAATACACATCATATCAATTGAAGCTTAATTTTAAAACAGCGGGGCCGAAATTCGGTAAAAATGTGAATGCAGTGAATGGTTGGCTAAAACAATTATCACAAGAAGAAGTACAAAACTTTGTATCAACAGAAAGAGCAGTTTACGAAGCAACACCAGGAGAAGAAGTAGTTGTAACTGCTGAAGATGTGTTAGTTGAGAAAGTTGCAAAATCAGGATTCTCTAACACGACTAACGGACAATATACGGTTATGTTAGATACGAATGTAACGGAAGAATTGTTACAAGAAGGAGTAGCGCGTGAATTCATTCGTGCGGTTCAAGAATATCGTAAACAGTTGAATTTACCAGTTAATTTACGAGTCGATGTTATTCTTGATACAGAAGTAGAGCTACAACGAACGTTAACGAACCATAAAGATTTATTGGAAGAAAACTTACTCGTTAAACAATTTACATTTGGTCACTTAACGAACGAAGACGATGAACTTTCTTTAGGTGAAACAAAACTTAGAATTAAATTAAGTGCAGCTAATTAAAGAAAAAAGGAAGTTGGAATGATTCCAACTTCCTTTTTCGTATGGAGGTAAATTAACTAGCTAATTTCCTCATAATCCATTCAATAGGTCCTCTAGAAAATTTCTTTCTCCATAATACGCTAAACAAAATACTGAAAATGAAAAATATAGTAGCAAATAATAAAACGAAAAGTAGTGTTTGATGTTCCATTCTATCGAATAGAATTAATGCTCCAATACCGATAAATACATGACTTACATAATGAGTTAATGTTAATTGACCTGTTTGTATAATGGAAGTAACAAACCAATTATTTTCATATTTTTCAGCGAAATAGAGACAAATTATTAATATAGCAATAGCAAATCCTGTAGCAGATAAAATATATAATATATTTGGTAAAATAGGTCCCGTATTAAACAAAAATGTAGCAGCTTCTTTGCCAATGTGTGGAATGAAGTAATGCGTGAGCCCTTTTGATAAAAGTTCTATCAGTATGGTGAATGTAATACCGAGCAAGAGCAACCTATCTCTAATCTTTTTATTATGAAGATCTAATTTGCCAATTATCATACCGATTAAGAAGAACGAAAACCAAGGGAAAAAAGGGTGATAACCATTAAAGAATAAATTGCGAAGAAAACCGTTTACTGTCCAGAAGTCTACATAGTTTATAAATGGAGTAGGGCCTCCCCAACCTTCGAAAGTATTGAAAGTAAGCTGAAGAGATTGTGCCAAGAGTAGGATAATAATAGATAACAAGAGTAATGCTTTTTTTCGGACTGTAATGAGTAATGCAGCAACGAAAAGGTAAACACCGTAGTAGTGTAATATATCCCCAGTCCACTCCATTACGTATAAAAGTAATCCTAAAATAAATAAGAATAGTGCCCGTTTCCAGGTGATTTTTCGGCTATTAGAAATTTTTATTTTTTCATTGCTAGCAACAGATGATCTAGTCATTAAAGATATGCCAATTCCAGCAAGTATAACAAACAAGGCAGAAGCTCTACCTTCAAAAAGTGACATGAAAGTTATTAAAAATGGGGGACCATTTCCTTCTGCACCTGTTATAACCATAAAATTAACAAGCAGCATACCAAACATCGCCAAAGCTCTAGCAAAGTCTAAGCCGATAATTCGTTTTTTAGTATTCAATTCAATCCCTTCTTTCAAAAATACTGTTTACAGCTTCCATCCATATTTGTCTATAATCTATATCCACATGTAACATCATAAAATTCCCGACATTATCAAGCACTAATGCTAACATATAAGCTTTTGAAACTAGATTTATATTTTCAATCAATTGCAGTTCATTTGCTTTTGTAAGGAGTGATTCAAACCCTTGTAAATATTCTGTTTGCACAGTTAGTAATCGATCTTTGTACATATCATTTCTTGAAGATAGTAATACATATTCTTGCAACACACGATTAAAATAAGGATCGTTCTGCTGTTCATCAATTATTTTGAATCCAATTTCAATGCATTTTTCAATAAAATTTTCTTTCGTAAACTCTTCTGTATGGAAGAAGGAAGAAAACTGCATCGCAGCACATAATTCTGTGAAAATACATTCGATTAATGCATCTTTAGATTTAAAGTAATAATAAATGGACGGTTTAGCAATTCCGACTTCTTCAGCAATCATTGAATAAGTCGTTTTGGTAATACCATGTCCGGCAAACAGTCGATAGCTTGCTTCCACAATTGAAGAGAGTGTTTCTTCACTTTTGCTCATAATAAAGCCTCCTAAAAAAGGTTATATAAATCGTATCATTCATTAATATTTTTATCAACCTACCGTTAGGTAAAAAAGTGGCCTGTTTTTTACAAAGTCATTTAAAAAGTTTAAGAGTTAAGGAATTGCTTTAGAAATATATTTCTAAAATATTGTGTTTACTTTACACATAAATATTGAGAAAATTTCACTTACCCTAAATGGAAAGGTAATAGAAGTGTCCATAGAGAATTACTCGTAGATTCAATTTTTATCCATCCGTTTTGCGAGGAATGATTGCCGAGTGGTAATGGGATAAGGTTGAGCTACTTTATTAGGGGGAGTGGTTCTATGTTTAATAAAAAAATGGTGGCAATGGCAATGACTGTGCCGTTAGTAATGGGGACAATTTCTACGGTTTCGGCATTGGAAAAACAACAGCAAGTAAAGTTAGAAGCTTATTCGCCACAGAAAAAAGCAACTGAATATTTAAAAGAAAATGCTGCGCAGTATGGATTGAAAACAGACCTTTCAGACTTGCAATATATTTCTACAACAGAAACGTCAGTAGCTTCATATGTTAGGTTCCAACAAGTTGTTAATGGTGCACCTGTATTTTCAAAACAAATAACAGTTACGCTTAACGGAGAGGGAAAGGGAGTACTCGCTGTTTCTGATTATCAGCCTGTTACAGGTGTGAAGGAAGTAACGACAAAAATTAGTGAAAAAGATGCAATACAAAAATCAATGGCGTATGTTGGAGAAGCAAGTGAGCAAAATTTATGGGCTCCTACAGATAAAGAGTTCGGATATATTGTTGAAGAAGGAATTGCTCGTCCAGTATATAAAGTTGTAGTCCATTCTAATAATCCATTTGGTGCATGGGAAACATTTATTGATGCAGAAAATGGAAAGTTAATTAAAAAGGTTGATATAAACCGAAAAGCTGAAGGGTCAGGAAAAGTATTTTTACCTAACCCAGTCGTATCTAGCGGTAGTAAAGTAGGCTTAAAAGATAGTAACGATGCAGATTCAACAGCTCTAACGAACCAACTGAAAACTGTTACGTTAAAAGGTTTAGATGGAACAGGATTTTTAATTGGAGAATATGTAACGATTTCTTCAAAAGCGAAAACAAAATCTACGAATTTACAATTTAACTATACACGCGCAAATGATAGCTTTGAAGATGTTATGTCGTACTATCATATCGACACATTGCAACGTTACATTCAAAGTCTAGGTTTTAAAAATATTAATAACCGTTCGATAAAAGTGAATGTTAATGGTACAACTGATGATAACTCATTCTATTCTCCATCAACAAAAGCTTTAACTTTCGGTACTGGCGGTGTTGATGATGCAGAAGATGCTGGTATTATCGCACATGAGTATGGGCATTCGATTCAAGATAACCAAGTTCCTGGCTTTGGTAGTTCAGCAGAAGGTGGAGCGATGGGAGAAGGATTTGGCGACTTCTTAGGTGCTACATATGAAGATGCAGTATCGACTACTGGATATGGTAAAGCATGTGTTGGAGAATGGGATGCGACAGCTTATTCTAGTTCAGATCCAACATGCTTACGCCGATTAGATACGAATAAAGTATATCCGAAAGATATAACGAATGAAGTGCATGATGATGGTGAAATTTGGGCACAAGGTCAATACGAAATGGCACAAGCTTTTGGCCGTGATGTAGCAACAAAAATCATTTTACAATCACACTGGTCATTAACACCAAACTCTAAATTCAGTGATGGAGCAAAAGCGATTAAGCAAGCAGATGCTCTTTTATATGGCGGACAACATGCTGCTGATATCGATCGCATTTGGGCAGCGAGAGGCATTAGTACGAATTAATATAAAAAGTCGTGGCATTAAGCCACGACTTTTTAATTTGCTTACGAACTGGTACTAGTAAATAAAGCTATATCAATGTTAGTGTGAATATATCCGGATCCCATTTACTTTTTAGCTTCTTTAAAAACAAAATGCTCTTTAAATTTTCTAGATTCAACTTTTTGACCATTTCGCATCGATCGGAATGGGTGTTCTTGCCATGTAATAATCACATCAACCTCATCCGCTTTTGTAGCAACAGGTAAATTAGCGTGTTCAAGTCCAGTTTTTCCACTTGCTAAACGACTTTCCTTTAGGGAAAAGAGTTCATATTTCGTTTTCTTATTTGGTTCGTTGCGGAATACTTCGACGTTTACGTTATATACCTCACTATTCCCGACATTCTTTACTGAAAAATGATATGTTTGAAATTCATCTTTTTTAGCTTGAAGCATATTCTTGTTTGTATTTTTCGGTTTATCAATATTCACTTGCCATTGATCAGAGTTTTGAGAGATTGGTAAAGATTTTGGTGAATAGGCGTATGTTTCGTTTACTACAATTAGGCAAAACAATAGGAGAAAGAAACTAATTGCTTTTTGCATATACACACCTCGCTATAAAATTTTTTATTAATATGCGTAAATGAATTGGGTTTTATGTAAAAAATGGAAAAATGTTAGAGGTGTAATTTCGAATTTGATACATAAGAATATGTATTACAAAATTAACTTTTCACACTTTAGAAGAATTTAGGAGTTAGAAAATCAGAATGTTTCAAAAAAGGCTTGCATTTTATAAAGCGAGGAGTTAGAATACTCTGTAAATATAAAAAGTGATGATTAGGAAAAGTACATGGTGCAAAGGTCTACAGAGAGCAGCCGGTTGCTGGGAAGGTTGCGATACCGCATGATGGAAAGACACCTGTGAGTGTTGCTTTGAACGTGATTATTAGTAAAAGCAAACGGTACCTACCGTTATCAGGGCTAAGATGGTCAGTATGACAATTTGGGTGGTACCGCGGAAAAAAATCCGTCCCTATTTATAGGGGCGGATTTTTGTATTCTTTGAAAGGGGGTGAGTGACCGTGGATGATGACGATGACAACAATAACGTAAATAAATATAAAATTACTGGAGGGAAAAATAATGGATTCAATAATGAAGCGTTCACTCACAAAAGAATGTACAAAGCAAAGTGGAAAGGTTGTATTACTTCAAGGATGGGTAAAAAAAATTCGGCACCTTGGAAATGTTAGTTTTTTATTATTACGGGACAGAACAGGAGTAATTCAATGTGTATTAGAAAATGAATTGGCCGGATATAAAGTTGATGTAGAAAGTGTTGTTCATGTAATTGGTGAAATAGTCGAGACGTCGAAAACAGAATTGGGTGTTGAAGTACTTGCTCATGAAGTGAAAGTAATAAACGGTGCAGAACCACTTCCATTTGAAATAAATAAAAAGAAGTTACAAGTTGGCTTAGATCAACTACTTAATGAGCGGGTACTCTCATTAAGACATGAGCGAACCGCAGCGATTTTTAAAGTGAAATCTACACTCGTTCAGAGCTTTAGTGAATTTCTTATAGAGAACGATTTCATACGTATATTTACTCCGAAAATTGTTTCGCAAGGGGCAGAAGGAGGAGCAAATGTTTTTAAGCTTCCATACTTCCAAAAAGAAGCTTATTTAGCACAATCACCACAGTTCTATAAGCAAATGATGGTGGCTGGGGGACTAGAACGTGTTTTTGAAATTGCACCTGTATATAGAGCGGAACATCATAATTCTTCCCGTCATTTGAATGAATATATATCGTTAGACGTAGAACTTGGTTTTATTCATGATTTTTATGAAGTGATGCAACTAGAAACGGATGTTTTACAATATATGTTTCAACAAGTAGCAAAAAAATGTGAACTAGAACTACAACTATTACAAATAGAAGTACCTGTTATTACTGAAATACCTAAAATTACATTGTTAGAAGCACAAGAAATTTTGAAAAGTAAGTATCGTAAAGAATCTCCTGTAGGGGATTTAGATACAGAAGGTGAAAAGTTACTAGGGAAATATGTAAAGGAAACATATAATAGTGAATTTGTTTTCATTACACATTATCCGAAAGAAGCGAGACCGATGTATACGATGCAAAATAAAGAGAATCCAGCTATTACTGATTCATTCGACTTATTATATAAAGGGTTAGAAATAACGTCAGGGGCACAGCGAATTCATAATTATGAAATGTTACTCGCTTCGTTTAAAGAAAAAGGATTACACCCAGAGAAATTTCAATCTTATTTAAATACATTCCGATACGGTTGTCCTCCGCATGGAGGTTTCGGAATTGGGTTAGAAAGGATTGTATATAAACTATTAGAATTAACAAATGTACGAGAGGCGAGTGCTTTTCCGAGAGATTGTACTCGTCTTATACCATAATATTAAAACCCTTCTATGAATATAGAAGGGTTTTGTATATTTAAACATAAGTTAAAGAGAAGAAAAATGTCATTTTGTGTGAAAATATGTAAATTATATCGAGAACATTTTATAATAAATTGAGAAAAAGAAAATTCATAAGTTATAATGAAATGTGAATATAAAAAAAGTTCATATAATAATGTATGGAAGGGTATGAAACATGTTATATCAAACTCAAGCAACACAACAAACACCAGCTTATATAATCTATCTTCTTGATGTAAGCGCATCAATGAATCAAATGATGGATGTAGAGGGAGAAGAAAAAAGGAGAATTGACATTGTAACGGATGCTCTTTCTTTAGCGATTCGCCAAATGGTATTTCGTTCGACAAAAGGTAGTCGATTGCTTCCAAGATATAAGTTATCTATTTTAGCTTATAGCGATCAAGTTTTTGATCTTTTGGGTGGGGTGAAAACAATAGATGAGGTAGCAAGACTACGTCCACTAGAAAAAATTCAAACGCATCGCTTAACTGATACAGCAAAGGCTTTCTCTGTAGTGGAGAAGTTATTGCAAAAGGAATTACCGAATTTACAAGACGGGCCAGCTCCTGTTGTTTGTCATATGACAGATGGTGCTTCAACTGGCGAAGATCCAGAATTAATTGTGCGAAGAATTATGAATATGTCTGTACCTGATGGAAATGTACTAATTGAAAATATCTTTATTTCGGATGAAATTATGCAAGAACAAATTACTAGTATAAAGAAGTGGGAAGGGATTATGCCACATACAGAAATTACGGATGAATATGGTGCAAAGTTGCAACGACTTTCCTCTCCTATCCCTCAAAGTTATCGTGAGATGATGACTGAGTATGGTTTTCATATTGGGGATGGTGCAGTGATGATGTTTCCAGGTACAAATGCAGATTTAGTATCACTTGGATTTCAAATGTCTGCTGCAACGCCGGTTCGATAGGAGGGAGAAAAATAGTGAAGTATATCCTGTCGCAAGAAAAAGAAACAGTATTACAAGAGAAGAAAGGTGAACATTTTACATATCGATATAGTTACGTAAGAGCTAAAGAAACGCAAGACTTAAATGAGAGTGGACAAGATTTTCTTATATTTCAAGATAATGGGACTAGTATTACCTTTGCATTATGTGATGGTGTAGGAATGTCTTTTCATGGTGAAATCGCTGCGAAATTTCTTGGTATGAAATTATTAAATTTATTTGAAACATTGAAGGAAAAGAATATTTCTATTCTATTAAATGAAGAGTTGGAAAAGTGGAAAGAAGAAGCAGCAGAGGAAGTGAGGGTATTTCAATTGCCAGAAGAAACACCATGGTTACTTCTCGATGTTTTGGAAGAAAAGAGGAGAAAAGGTAGTGAAGCTATGTTCATTGCTGGGAAAATAGAGCTCATTCCAAATCAAGACGAAGTAGATGTAACAATAGTTACACATGGCGATTCTTTTGTACAATTGTTCCAAAATCAGAAAAAGTGCTTAAATGAATTGAATTTTGAGAGAAGTGTAGGGAAAAGATGGTCTACACATCATGGTATTATTGGTGGTGAATTGGATGTTTTTTCAAAGAAGTTATCTAGAGAAGAAGTAAATAGAATTGTAATTCATTCAGATGGACTTATGTCGCTTATGCAGTATAACTTTGAGGAAGTCTTACAAAAAATCGAGAGGGCACAGTGCTCACCGACGAGCGATGATATTTCGTTTTTAGATATTTCTTGGTAAGAATACAACGGAAAGGTGAATATACGTGGAAGAGATTATTGTGACGTACATAAAACAATCAAATGAAGAAATAGATATTGCGATCCCAAATGATGTGAAAGTAATACAAATTATTGAAGCAATTTTACATCACGAAAAAATAGATGAAACATTAAGTGAAATTTACGAAATTAGAGTGACAAAGGATAAAGAAGAGTGGCATTCTATTCGAAATGACGAGACTTTGAGAGATAATGATGTTTGGGATGGACAATATGTAATGCTAAATAAAAAAGGGGCGATTATCCCTTCTTTTGAAATGTTACCGGCAGAAGAAGTTAATAATGAACCTGTTAAACAAGGTATATCTTCTAGTGAAGAAGATTATGTATGGAAAATCATTGAGTAATAGTTTTGAATGGGGAAGGAGAAATGCTTTGTGCAAAAATCACCATATTTTCAGCGCTCTCCGCGTGTGAAAGTAGATATACCAACAGGGGATGTTATTATTCATGATCCGCCAAATATACCAGAAGAACCTAAATTTTCTATTGAAACAATGTTATTACCAGCGATGATGACAATTTTAACATTGATATTGTATTTTGTGATGATGAAATTTATGAAGATGAATGCAAGTTATATGCCACTTATGATGGTTTCGAGTATTCCAATGTTAGGATCGTATGCAATTACAACGATGGGGCATTTCCGTAAAAAGAAAGAACATAGGCAAATGGTGGAGCAGTTACAACAAAGATATTTGGAGCAAATTCAAAAGCATCGAGTGGAGTTAGATACGTTAAAGGTTGAACAAGCGAAATATTTAATAACACAAAATCCAAGTCCACTAAAGAGTGTACAAAGAATTGAAAATCGAGAAAGTAATTTATGGGAGCGAACACCTGAAAGCCCAGACTTTTTAGATATCCGTATTGGAACAGGTGAGAGACCATTTTATGTTGAATTGAAAGTGCCTGAACAGCAAGGTTATGAGGAAAATCCATTAATCACAGAAGCACAAAATGTGAAAAGAGATTTTAATACAATCCCTAATGGGCATATTTCAATATCATTGAAAAAAAATGATGTAATTGGTGTGGTTGGCAATAAAGAAGATCGATTGAACTTCACTCGAATTGTAACGACGCAAATTATGACACATCACGCTCCGAATGAAGTGAAAATAGCAGCCTTCTATCATGAGAAGGAGAAGAAAGAATGGGATTGGATGAGGTGGATTCCTCATGTGTGGGATGAGCAGAGAAGCATGCGTTTTTTATCTGAGAATCAACAAGAAGCGCAGAAATTAGCTGAAGCGTTGTTCACACCACTTAATATGCGTAGAATTTATAATTCCTCTGCACAGGTAGATGCGAAAATACCTTTAATCCCAATGTATGTTTTTTTCTTATCCGCGAGAGAATTTTTAGAAGATGATCCTATACTTCCAATGTTACTTAGAGAAGGGGAAAGTGTCGGAGCATCTACATTTATATTTGCAGAACAGAGAGAACGATTGCCGATGGAATGTGATCTTGTTATTAGCTTAAACGGAGAAAATGGTGAGTTAGTAGAAACATTTTCAAGCTCAGCTGAAAATAGCGGGACAACGCGTGCTAGTTTTAAAGTAGACCGACTTTCATTTGAACGATGCGAATCAGGTGCGCGAGGTATTGCTCCTATTCGAATGAAAAGTTCTACAGCGGCTAACATACCGAAAGTATTAACTTTTTTAGATTTGTTCCAAGTGAAAAAAATGGAAGAGTTACAGGTGCTAGAGAGATGGAATAAAAATCGATATCCGACTTCATTGCCGGTTCCAATAGGTGTAAGAGAAGGAAGTAAACCTGTGTTTCTAAATATTCACGATAAAATTGAGAAGAAAGGACATGGTCCGCATGGTTTAATGGCTGGTACAACAGGTTCAGGGAAAAGTGAAGTGATCCAGTCTATTATAGCAGCGTTAGCGGCTACCTATCATCCTCATGAGATGGCATTTATGCTTATCGATTATAAGGGTGGCGGAATGTCAAACACGTTTGCAGGATTACCACATATTATCGCATCTATTACAAACTTAGAAGATCCGAACTTAATCGAGCGTGCAAGAATATCATTAAAGGCGGAATTAGAGAGAAGACAAAAATTGTTTATTCAGGCTGGAAATGTTCAACATTTAGATGAATATTATGAAACAAGCTGGCGTGAAAAAGAACCTTTGCCACATTTATTTATTGTCATTGATGAGTTTGCTCAAATGAAAAAGGAACAACCAGAATTTATGGACGAACTAATTAGTGTTGCTGCAATAGGAAGGACATTAGGAGTTCACTTATTATTAGCTACACAAAAACCTTCAGGGGTTGTAAATGATAAGATTTGGAGTAACTCACGTTTTCGAATTTGTTTACGTGTACAAGATGACGCCGATAGTCGTGAAATGTTAAAAATTCCAGATGCCTCTAAAATTAATGTACCGGGAAGAGGTTATTTACAGGTTGGAAGTAATGAAATATTGGAATTGTTCCAATCTGCATGGAGTGGAGCACCTTATAATCCAGATGAAGAGAAAGTTCTTGCTGTTGTTGATTTTACAGAAGTTAAGCTTTCGGGTGAAAGAATAAAAGTGAAAAAGCGCCCAAAACCAATGACAAATAGTCCAAAGCAATTACAAGCTTTTATTCAATATGTACAGAACGTATCCGAAAAAGAAAATATTACAGCGTTGCCAGGACCTTGGTTAGCACCTTTACCAGAGAAACTATTATTAAATCAATTCTATGAAATAGAGAATTGGAATGCGGATGTATGGAAGCAAAGAGAAGATAAATTGCAGTTAACGGTAGGACTAATCGACGATGTGGCAAATCAAGCGCAGTATCCTTTGAAATTAGATGTTCAAGAGGGGCATTTAAATATTTACGGTATGCCAGGTACAGGAAAAACGACTCTATTACAAACAATTATTATGTCTCTGGCATTGTCTCATACACCAGAGGAAGTAAACTTCTATGTAGTTGATTTTGGTCGCATGTTTTTAGACTTTAGAGATTTACCACATGTGGGTGGAATTGTACAAGAAGACGAAGTTGAAAAAATGAAACGGTTGTTTAGCTTTTTGAAGAAGGAAGTCACATATCGAAAAGAATGTTTTTCTGATAGGGGAGCAAAATCTTTCGCGATGTATAACCGAATGGTAGAAACAAAGATTCCAGCTATTGTCGTAATGATAGATGGTTATATTAGGTTCCGTAGTGAGTATGAGAAGGAAAATGAAATTTTAGAGCAATTATTACGTGAATCAAGTACGTACGGTATTTCTTTTCATTTATCACTCAACCAAACAACTGATATGTTTGACCGTGTTCGTAACAATATTCCGATGGCAATTTCGTTTGAATTACAAGATAGAACAGAATATTATAGTTTAGTTGGAAGACCAAACTTCCCATTAATTGATGTACCATCTGGACGTGGTTTAGCGAAAGGGCAGCCCCCAGAACTATTCCAAGCAGCATTGCCTTTCGTTGGAGAAAATGAATTGGAATATTCTAAGCAATTAAAAACAATTATTCAAAAAATGAATGGAGCATGGACTGGAGAGAAAGCAAAATCAATTCCAATGGTTCCGAAACAGTTGTTTATTGAAGACATGCTAGAGCAATCAGAATCGTCACAAATTTGTGTAGGTATCGAAACAGAAGATATTCGCTTGCAAAACTTTTCATTGGAGGAAATGACAAATATTTTCATTGGAGGAAGAATTGAAGGTGGTAAGACATCTTTATTACAAACACTAATTTTTTCTCTTACCTATCAACATGCACCTGAAGAAATTGAATTATTCATGATTGATTTAAGTGAAAAAACAACGGGTATTTTGGCTCTTGGAGAATTACCACATGTTAAAAAGCGAATTACAGACGGAATGCAATTAAAAAAAATGTTAGATGAGCTGCTAGAAGTAATAAATAACAGAGAAGTGGTCATGCCGTCTTTAAATCCAAATGAAAAAATGAAATTTCCATATTCAAGGATTATTATTGTTATTGATGATATTGATCAAATGCTGGCGTTATTATCTACTGATTTTGATGCGAAAAATAAAATAGAGCAAATTGTTCAAAATGGAAGAAATAAAGGGATCCATTTTGTTGCAGCTGCTACAACTTCAAGTGTAACTAATTATTCACATGAAAAATGGTTTGCGGAAATCAGAAAACGAAGCTGTAGTTATTTATTAGGCACTACGCAAAATAATGATGTGTATTTCTTTAATATAAAGCTCAAGCATACGGAAATGGATCAAGAATTCCAGAGTGGGGAAGGATATTTTGTACGCAGGAAACCTATGAAAGTAAAATGTGCTTTTACACCACTACATTTACTACATGATTTAACAAAAAAGATTGCTAGAAAATGGTTAGAATCGACAGAAAAAATATAAAACTGGGGTAATTTGCAAAAAAATACTATTTTTTTGTAAACTAACCCTTTAAAAATAGTGTGAATATAGTTTATAATCTAATTGTTATGATATTAATAGATTGAAAGGGGAAAAGCAGAATGGCAGAAATTAAAATTACACCTGAACAACTTGATCAAATCGCTGGACGCTTTACAAACGCAGCAGCTGAAGCTCAACAACAAATCAATAACCTTGGAAATGAAATTCAGAGTTTAGAGGGACAATGGTCTGGGGCAACACAAGATAAGTTCAGAGCGAACTTTGAAAGTGCTAGACAAGAAATGCAAAAATACATTCCGATTCTAGAACATATTTCTACTGATTTGAAAAACATTGCTACTAACTTCCGTAACGCGGATAGCTCATATTAATAGCAGAACAATTGCAAAAGACCAGGAGCTATTGTTCCTGGTCTTTTCTTTAAAAATCGTCATATGAGAGCAAGGGGATAAAATGGGATTCAGGCCAGAAGTAGGAGAAAAAATTATTTTAAATAAAGATGCGTATCATTTTTCAAAGCATCCAGCAGTTATGGGAATTGATATGCCATATGGGCAAGAAGGTAGACAAGGAACGGTATATCAGCTACAACATGAAAATAGTGTAGAACGAATAGCATTAAAAGTTTTTAAGGAACGCTATCGTGATGAAAAACATCAATTAGTATTTTTGAAACCACTTTCTTCCTTAGCGGGTCTTAAAGTATGTTCACGCTACATTGTTACAAAAGAAGAACATACATCTGTAATTGAAAAGTCAGAAGATCTTGCGAATAGTATTGTGATGCCTTGGATTGAAGGGCCAACTTGGGCTGATATTTTACAAGAGCAACGAATGCTATCAAAGCAACAATGTTTTTTTATTGCAGAGGCATTTCTAACAACACTTAAGATAATGGAAGAAAATGAGATTGCTCATAATGACTTGTCATCTAGTAACGTACTAATACCTTTTCTAAGTGAAAATCCTATTGAAGGTCAACACCGTATTGAGCTTGTTGATGTTGAGCAAATGTATGGCCCAAAAACGAAAAGACCTTCATTATTGCCAGCAGGTTCAGCGGGTTACGCACCAAAGTATTTGACAAGTGGAGTATGGCAAAAAGAAGCCGATCGATTTGCTGGTGCTATATTATTAGGAGAAATATTAAGTTGGTGTAGTGAAGAAGTTCGAAATAAAAAATGGACTGATGCAAGTTACTTTAAAACGGAAGAAATGCAGACAGAATGTGAAAGATATGCATTACTTCAGCAAGTATTACATAATCAATGGAATGGGGAAATTGCACAGTTATTTAAGCAGGCATGGAATAGTAAAACTTTTGCAGAATGTCCAAGCTTTGCACAATGGCACGATGCATTTAATAGTGCAAGAGAGATAATAAAAATTGATACAGAAAAGCAGTCAGAACAAGAACAGTCTCTTTTTGTATCGAAATGTTTGGAAATTGCAAGATTATTAGAAGAGAGAGGATTTAAGCAAGCGGCATTATATGAATATAAAACAATTTTCAATTCACTTAATCCATCAACTGCTCTAAAACAAGAACTCGCATATATCATTCAAACAATAGAGAGTCAAGAGCCTGGAATAAACTCAAAAAAGGTGCTACAAAGTTATTTGGAACTAGCTACTGAATTGGAGAGAGAAAACAATGCAGAATTTGCTTGTTTCGTCTATTCACGAATCGTACAATTTCCAAACATTGATCATGCGTTAAAAAAGGAAATTGAAAGCATTATTGAGGAGATAAAAGAAGAACAAGAAACATCATTTACAGAAGCAGCAGCTACAATTACAGTTCCAAATAGCATTCTACAGAGCCGAAAACAAACAAAAAAACAAGTTGAATATGATATAGATGATGAAATTTTAAATGCAAAAGCATCGAATCAACCTCTTACATTAACGCATGAACAAAAAGAACCGTCTGCCTTTTCAAAATGGTGGAGCAAAAATAAAAAACGTATTTTGATCATTGGTTCAATTACAATTGTCGTTATAGGTGGTGCTACGGCGTATTACTTCTATACAACGAATGCTAAATATCAACACTTTATGGAACAAGCAAGGCAAGCCTATCATGATAAAAAATATAAACTTGCAGAAGAGGCTGTTGGTCATGCAATTGCAGTGAAAGGAAAAGACGAAGCGCATCTTCAATTAGCAACAATTTACGTTGCTGAAGGAAAGAATAAAATTGCAATCGACTATATTACCAAATTAATAAAGGATAGAGAAATTGATAAAGAAAATAATGAAGCTGCCTATTTATTAGCTTCAGCAAATTTCCGCATTGGAAAATATCAAGAAGCAGTTCCGAATTTCGAACAAGCATTAGCGAATAATGCAAAAGGAATTGAACCGTATAAAAAAGATGCAATGAGAGATTTAGCTGTAAGTCATATGAAGATGAAAGAATTTGAAAAGGCGGAAGACGTTATCGTCAAAATGAGCACGAAAACAAATGAAGATAAGGCGATTGTTTCGTATTTAAAAGGACAACTAGCTACGGCAACTGTGCAGTTAGACAAAGCTGAATCGTTCTTTAAAGAAGCTATTACACAAGATTCAAAGAACGCTATATATACAATTGAACTTTCAAACTTATATGTGCTTTGGAATAAAACAAATTTAATTGATAGTGCGAAAAAAGAGGCGAATTATCAACAAGCATCTCAAGTATTACAAGCTGCAATCCAAAAGGATATGAAAAATATAGAGTTACTAAATCAACTAGGAATTGTATATTATGAAGCTGGTCAATTTTACGAATCGCGAGATGGTGGAAAAAGTAATGCTGCGTATCAACAAGCATTAGAAGCTTATAATCGAGTTGTCAACAGTGGGACCCGAGATACAAATACACTTGTGAATATAGGGATTTTATACGATAAAGTGGGACAAGGAAATGAAGCCGAGAAATTTTTCGCAGAAGCATATTCGCAAAATGATGAAGATCCACATGTGAATTTTGCATTTGGGATGTTCAAAATTAAACAAAAAAAATATGAAGAAGCGAACCGCTTCTTAAGAAAAACAGTACAAGCAAATGAAAATGAAGCTGAAGTAAGAGCAGCACAAGAAAAACTAACAGAAATGAAAACAAACGGCTGGATTCAATAAAGATGGGAAAAGGGGAAAATGCATGGAAGAGAACAATAATAATTTAGGGAAAAAAGTTGCTATATCAGTAATGTCAGCAGCTTTACTTGGAACATCAGGATATCTTGTGTATGACAAAGGATTTAGCACAGCAGGAAGAGAAACCGTAAAACTAGCAAGTAATACAGAAGAGAAAAAAGATGATCGTATTACAGGAAGCAATTTACAATCTATGTTCCCAAATTTAGTTGCTGATCCTGCAAAAAAAGATGACAAACCTGGCGAAAAACCAAACGTTAATTTAGCAGACCTAATCGGAAATAATAAATCACCAATTACACCAGTGACGTATAAGCCAGATGATGTGTCGGTGGAAAAGAAAGATCCACAGATTAAATTGTCAGACGCACCAATGCCACAAAAGCCGGAACTGCCAACTAATATGGGTGGTCCTGTGGTGGAGCCGAGTAAAAATTTTCCGGATAGTTTGGTGGATACGGGGAAAACACCTGGCGATGGAAAGACGCCAGGTGGCGATAAAGAACCAGAGAAACCAAAACCGGGTGATGATAAAGAACCAGAGAAGCCAAAACCAGGTGATGATAAAGAACCAGAGAAACCAAAACCGGGTGATGATAAAGAACCAGAGAAACCAAAACCGGGTGATGATAAAGAACCAGAGAAACCAAAACCAGGAGATGAAAACCGGGTGATGATAAAGAACCAGAGAAAACAAAACCAGGTGATGATAAAGAACCAGAGAAACCAAACCCAGGTGATGATAAAGAACCAGAGAAGCCAAAGATGATAAAGAACCAGAAAAACCAAAACCGCCAGTTCCACACGATCAAATTACTGTATCCCCAATAACTGGAGATATTTTGGTGGAGTGGTATGCTGGGAATGGAGAAAGGTACTCGTCGGTATTTTTCAATGATTATTATGATAAAGGACAAAGTTCTGATACATTGAATAATAGGGCTGAATATTCCAAGGAAAATAAAGAGTTAACACTTATATCTCAATTGAATACATCTTCAGATGCAAAGACAATTGCTGATCATAGATTAACATTGGACAATTTGGGAGAAATTTTAGCTAATAAGGAGAATTATTCGAATCAAAGTGAATTATTTTATTTACGTAACCAAATGAATACACTTAAGAAAAAGGATAAAACACAACAAGAGTTACAAGCATATTTAAATGAAAATAAGAAAGAGTATATTCAATCTGTTGCAAAGTTAGTTTACGATAAGGCTGTACAAGAGGAGAATATTTGGTTAAATAACCCAAATGATATAGTTTCTTTAGAACAATCTTTAAGTAAATATTACTTAGTTACTTCGGTGCTTGAAAGTGTGGATCCTAAATTAGTAGAGGCTGCAAATCAACGTGTAGAAAAGATTTTCTACAAACTATTACAAGAAGAATTAAAAAATATTAACATTGAAACACCAGTAGTGACATCTAAAAATGATGCAAAAGAAAACGTAAGTCCAGAAAAAGAAACTGTAACTAGCAGTAATGGAGGACAAGTGGTTGTTAAAGAAGATAATACGAATAAAACTGGGGTGTCAGAAATAGCTAGTGAGAAAGAGCAAAAAGATCAATTAATTGAAGCTAATAAAAACAACAAAGAAAATACGAAAGAAGTAAATCATAAAGAAACAAATAGCAATGATGCAGATGGTCAAATGAAACCAGAAAAACCAGAAAAACCAAATCCGATCAATCAAGCGATTGAGAAAATTGAAACATATTTAACCCCTGAAAGTCTAAACTATGAAAATGCTTTACTATTAGCAAATCAATGGATTGATGTCGCAAAAGACCAGCAAAAAGAAAAATTAAATCAGCAATTTAGTATAGCGGTAGATGGGCTTAGGGGACAGATGAAAGACCCTGAACTTTCAGTGGAAGATGCCTTAAAGAAAGCAAACCTATTAGCAAGTACGGCAAGGGTAGAACAATCTGTTCGAGATGAAGCAAATAAAATGTTAATGCCACTTATGTTTGAAAGAAAAGCAAATGAGGCTGCAAATAAAGGAGAATATTATACAGCTGTATTGAATATTGCCAATGCAATTCGCACAAACCATCCATTGGAGCGCTCCAGAGAAGAAATGGTGAATTATGCAAATAAACTATGGGAAAAAACAGAAGTCGAATGGGAGCAAATCAATGGAACACCAGATTGGCAAGAAAAGGCTGAGAAAACTGTACTTCCATCGTATACATTATTGGCACAGTTGAAAGATATCGATAAAACAATTGAAAAAATCGTTGGTATGAGTGTTATTGACAATGCGTCGAAAAAGATGGAGGGAATCCAACTAATAGAAGTAGCAAATACAAAAGCGAATCAGAACGGAAAGCTTTACGAAGCTTTACACTATTATGGACAAGCTTCCTATCGTGGGGTTAATGATAAAAAAGGATTTTCGGATGTCGCAAATCGCGTATTAAAAGAAGGGGAAAAAATTGAAAAGAGTAATTACCTATCAGCTTTAGAAATCTATCAAATTCTTTATAAAACACCGGGGATTGAAATGACTGGAGTGAAAGATAAAGCAAAAGTTGCCATTGAATATTTAAGTACATTTGATGCTGCTAATAAAAAGGCTACTCGTATAAACACTATTGAAGATTTAGCATCAGTAGTTGAGCTAACTCATCAAGCGATGAACTTAGGATATCAGCAGGCACCTGCAAAAGAATTTATGAAAGTTGTCTCTGAAAAAATGTTACAAACAGGTAAAGGGTATTTAGACAAAAATGACAACAATAATGCATATAAATGTTTTGAGTTTTTAACTCGACCACAATATGCAGCAACGATTGATGGAGAATTGCGCCAAAAAGCAATGGAGAATTTAGAAAAAGTAAAAGCTATGGATGCTCAAAAATAAGTAGATAATAAGTTCGCCATCTTATCTCAAGTAAGATGGCGAACTTTATTCCAAATAAGGAGTGAAAGTTAATGAGTTTACTAGAAATTAGTCCATTAGATGAGGCGTTAGTGGAAGCGTTGCAAAATGAAGAAAAAAGAAGCTATTTTTATGAAATATTACAGAAATCAAATTTATTCGTTGTTGCTTCTGTCGAAGGGGATACAAGTGTAGATGAAGAAGGAAATTTGATTTCTACTAATAATACACAATTACAAATTCATTATTTTGAAATGGAAGAAGGATTAATGTTACCACTTTATTCGGATTTAAAGCATCTAGAAATGGTTATTCCAGAAGAATGTCCGTATGTCTCTATGAATGCAGTTGAATTATTAAAAACAATAGATTTAGAGGCAAATGTCATATTGAACCCAGGAACAAAATTTCAAAAATTATTTGTAAAGGAAGAAATTGAAGCGGTTTGTGATAACAGTATTTTTGATGTTTTTTCTAAAGGGAATAAGTAAAAATTGATGCAGTTCTATTTCTTTTTGGTATAAAATAGAGGAAGGTGGGAGAAGGTTTGGAGATTAAGGTCAAACCTGAACAACTCGAACAAATTGCCAAAAACATATCAGAGATGCAAACACACAGCCAGACGATACAACAAAATCTCAATCAATCTATGTTTAGTATTCAAATGCAATGGCAAGGAGCAACGAGTCAGCATTTTTATGGGGAATATATGAGATCAATGAGACTCATGGAATCTTACATACGTAACTTACAAGTTACAGAAAAAGAATTACGGCGTATCGCTCAAAAGTTTCGTCAAGCAGATGAAGAATATCAAAAGAAACAAAATGAAAAATTGAAAGAAACCCATAAAACAGAAAAGAAACATGAAAAATCATGGTGGGAAAAGGGAGTAGAAGGAGCAGCTGAATTCATTGGAGTAAATGATGCAATTCGTGCAGTTACCGGTAAAGACCCTATTACAGGGAAAGAATTATCATCAAAAGAAAGACTCATCGCCGCAGGATGGACACTCCTAAACTTTGTTCCTGTTGGAAAAGTGGCAAGTCTTGCTGGAAAAGGAATAAAGTATGTCGCTTCTAGCTTTGGGAAGACGATTGTAAAAGCAGGAAAAAGACTAGGCGAAGGCGTAACAATGGTAGCCGGAAAAGCTGGAAAAGCAGCTGTTGATGGCATAAAAACAGCCAGCCACAAAGTAACAGAAGGTGTAAACTTTGTAGCCTCGACAGCAAAAGGATTTGCCGACAAAATCGGAAGTCTATGGAACAAAGGTGCTACAACTGTAAAAACAACCTTCTTGCAGGGGAATGAAAAGATCCAGCACGCAGTAAAAACATTACTGGAGTACAAATGGATCCCAGGTTTGGGAAAAGCCTATGTCATGCCTGGAGTAGGAATGGTCCGAGAGATGGGACAGCATTCTCTGAAAGATGCTTATCAGTATATGGAGAGTAAGGTTGTTAAGGGTACGGTTGGAGCTAATAACTTTAAATTTGGAGATAATGCTAAAAATCATTTGAAAAATGTTGAGAATATAAGCACTAAGAAAGGAGTTAGTGGTGGACATAACATGGATGAATTTTACAATGCTTTGAAAAATCAGGGTGTTGATGTAGAAGACTTAATTATATCTAAAAAATCACATTCTTCAATTGAAGGGATTTATGAGATAGAATACAAAATACCTAGAAAAGATATGGCTGGAAATATTGCAGAACCTGTTTCGTATAAAAATATTAAGGAGCCTAAAACAATATACGATCCAGCAATGATTAGTGATGATAAGATATATCAGTGGGGAAAAGAAGCAATGCAAAAGGGAACAATAAATGGTAGGCTTGTTGAAGGTACTGCTTCAAATGGATTGAAGTTCAGAGGTTATTTAAATGATACTGGAGAGATAACTAACTTTTTCCCAATTCTAGACTGATATTATAAGATACAATGTTTATAGGAGGATAAAATGAATAGTAATTTTGAATTTATTGAAGATAAAGAGAAAAACGATGAATTAATGTCAATATATTTTAACTTTATAAACGGTAAGTACTTGGAAAGAGCTTTGAGTTTTTTTGTGAAAAAAGAGGGGTTTGGACAAGAAATAGTATTTGTTCATTTTCAGTCGGATTTAGATGAATTTGATATGTCACAGCTACCTATACCTTTAGATGATAAGCATGTGTTGGTTGAATTAGATTCTCCAGCTGTTGAGTCTGAACAACAAGTGTATTTGGACTTTGAAACTTTTTATAATTATTTGGAAGAACATGTGAAAAAAGAAGTGGAAAAAAATCCAGAAAGAAATGGATTAATGGATTTATTAGTGCAAGTTAAGCGTAGCTTAAATTTGTAATATCTTATAGCCATTTTACTAGATTCGAAGGGCAGAAAAAGAACTTTTTGAAAAACGCGTTTTTATTAGGATTTTATTATATTTCAATAAGGGAGATTGTCTGATATTGAATAAGTAAAGAGGAAGTTATAGATGAAGAAGACTTAACAAAAGAGACCTCATATTTGAGGTCTCTTTTGTTAAGTGTATTGAAAAAATCCCTAATTAAAAATTAGCGTGAGATCACAACTATAAGGGTACGGGGAAAGTTGGAAAAGGGAATTCTGATCTACTTGATAATACCGGTAGGTTTAAAAATGCTGAGTTGCCAACGAAGTATGATGTATATTGTGAAAGGAAATACAAGAATGGTGAAGCGCCTAAAGAGCCACTGGAGTGGAAAGAAGCAAGTGAAAAGTGGGCATCACTTAAAGAGCAGAGGCAAGAATTTTCTGATGAAAGTTTTAATCTATTTTCACAGCAGTATGAAAATGCTCAACGAGAAATAACCATTGTTACGCATGAAGGGACCAAGGTGAGAGTTGACGCAATTGCATCTGATGAATATGGGAATGTTATTATACAAGAATATAAAAGTTCCGCTACTGCTCCATATACTACTAATCAAGAAAAGGGATTCCCTGAATTGAAGAATTCTGGTGGGGCAGTCGTAGGTGAAGGAAAGGGAGATTTTTCAGGGGGATACGAAGTGCCTAGTGGAACACGACCGCAAATTGTTCGTCCTGAGGGGACAACTTATTTTGGTGAATAAATGAGGTGAGAGACAAGTGTCGATATTAGACAAAAATAAGATAGATGGAATTGGCAAGAGTATGGGTGAAAATAAGTTAGCATTAATGATTGCAGATCATTTAGACTGGGAAAATGAACTTCAGCACTTAGCATTGTTACAAGATAAAATTAATGCCTATGTATCTTTTATTGAAAGTGGGCAAATCTATAGTGTATATCCGGATGCTAAGTTAGTAGATGGCTTTATATTTGATTTAAGATTTAAATATAAACCGACTGAAAATTGTAATAAATTATTAGAGGTTTTTAGGAAGAATACTCAAGATTTGAGGATTGAGTTTAAAACATATGAATCTTAGGTAGTTTGAATTGGAGATGTAAAATGAAAGCGAATAAAGCATTTGAGCGCGTATGTAATCTAATATCTGAAAAGTATTTAGATAATGGTTGGAAATATTCTAAGTCGGGTCATTGGATGAGTAAAAAAGATAAAAATTTCATTTATAAGGTATTCTTTTATACAAGTTGGAATAATATATCTGATAAAAATGTAGTATTTTATGGTGAATGCGCAATTCTTCCTTTAAAATCTAAAGATAAAATATTTCATATTAATACACGTCAGTGCAATGTACCAAGCAATCAGTTATATTGGAACATAGCAAATGAGGAAGAGTGGGAGCGGACAGTTAACGAATTCTACAATTGGTTAAATAGTGTATTTATGCCAATTGTAGAAAGGTGCACGAATGATTTGAACAACTTTGTAAAAGAGGTTGTTGAAAGGGGTTTTTATCCTCAAAAGGGTTATATGGTAGATATTAATTTTATATTAAAGCACGGGTCACGTGAATTGGCGGAGGAAGCTATCAAAAGATACTATGACAGTTTGGAAGAGTCAATAAAAAAAGAATTTAAAGATAACTATGAAAGTATGGTGTATGGTAATGAAGCAGTTAGTGCATATGGTAATAACATGATGAGAAATTACACCAATTTTAGAACTATCATAGATAATAAAATACGTGTTACTTTATAGTACATCAAATGGTTTGACTTAGTAAGCGATAATTGGTAATCCAATTATCGCTTTTGGTTTTAAATAAGGGTACGGGTAATAATTCTTCGAGTAAGGATGTTTATGGACCTTATTATGATGAGGCAAAAAAATTACACGAAACTAACCCTGATTGGTATCCTAATCCTGATGAATCTACCCTAGTAAAGGGTAAAGGGTAAAGGGTAAAGAACTAAAGGAAACAAGAGCAGACTATCAAGCGTTGGTTAGAAGAGGGGAACTTGAAAAAGGTCACCATGTACAAGGTTTATCTTTTGGGGAAGAGAATGTAAGTTCAAATATAAAGAATACAGGAGAATCGACTATTCGTCGAGAGCAAATTGATGATTTGAATTCGGATTTTTATCATGAAATGGGTTATGGTAAAGAAAATGCTAAGGTACTAAAAATACATGAGAATGAAAAGGGGATTATTGTATTTGGTAATAATCCACAACATACTGAGGTTACTGTTTTTCAAAATAAAGTTCTGAAATGGCAACGAGAAAATGGACAGAGATAATTTAATGAAAGTAGGTGCATTTATGGGAGAAACGAGAAATCTTATGAATAGTATATGGTTTGGAGAAAAAACAATTTTAGCTAAATCGGAAATAAAAGAAAAAATTTTAAAATCTGTAACGGAAACGGAAGTTTTATTTAACTTAATAGAATTATTTAAAACGGGGGATTTTACTCAAAAACCACTATTAGTTCAATTAATGAATCAGACTAAAGATGAAGCGGTTCTGAATTTATGTATTAGAGTATTTTTATCTGTCGCAACACATGAAGACTTAAGGGATTCAAATAATCTCCGTTTTCTTAGTGAGATAACTGAAGAAACAGTAGACACTTTTGCATCAGCAGCCACAACCTCACTTTCTCTTGAGGTAATTCCATATTTATTGGCTTTACTTGAAGAGTGGGAGGAATTCATTGATACAGCTACTATTATAAGAGACTCTATTGATTCTTTTATTAATTTTGAAGATCAAATTGGTGAAGATGCAACTATAGATGAAATTGGAAATTTTTATTTTAAGTATTGTCAGGATAAGGATACAAATAGTTATTATTTTCAACAGAATTTAGCTTTTCCTGGAGACTTAGCTAAAAAATTGATTCAGCGGGTTATGATTGCTGCTAATAATGAGGAGCAATTAAAAATGGAATTAATACCATCTTTATTATCAATTTGGACTGGTGAAAGAGTACCTGCGGATTACAACACTATTATTAGTGCAAGTAATTATAAAGATTTTATTGACTATATAAACGAACTTTCAAGTGAAAACTGGGAAAAGGGAAAAAAATATTTTTACGGATATAAGCTTTAACTATAACCTATGAAAAACAAAGTATATGTGAAGTGGATAGGAAAAAATAATAGGGTGTTTGAAAATACATACTTCATGATGGTTATACCATCATAGAGTACTGTGTGCAATGATAGAACAGAAAACGAAGTATGAGCTTAGGCGAGATGACATTTTACTGAGTCATGAATATAAACACATGGGACGGACATAAAACTAACGAACTCGTACAAACTCGTAAGTTTTTACATAGTAGTTGTCACGGCATATAAAAGGTGCCATACTGTTACTGCAAAACTTACAAATACATGTTACTTAAAAACATTTGAACTTAAAGCACTTGATTGTCAACTAAAGGAAACAAGTGTTTTTTTGCGTTTTAGGATAGAAATAGGTAGACACATTATAATTTTATAAGTGCACGAAGTATTAAATTTTTATAGATTTTAGTGGCGTTGTACAGTGTATAACGAGAGTGGAAGAAAAAATAAAGGGTTGTATTATTTTTTGAAGTCATCGTAAAGTACGTTTTAACGGAAGGACAAGTACGTGATGGACTACAAGCACTATTGTCCGATATGGCGAAAGTATTAATACAACGAGAACTAAAGAAATATGAAGTAGATGTGAAGGCGATTGAACAATCTATAGTATTTACACATGATCCAAATGACTTTTTGGTGAATGGCATGTTAGAGCTATTAGACCGATATTAACGTCTTGAGAAATCTTTTTCGACAAAAAAATAATATATCCCTTGACAGTTACAAATATAACCGATATACTTCATATTAATTTCAAAAGAAAATATATTCTAAATATTAAAATGTGTTGAATAGGAGTAGTAAGGTCATGTATTTGTACAGAGAGCTATGGGTTGGTGCGACATAGTCAAATGACATCCTGAACTCGCCTAGGAGCAGTAAGGTGGAACGGAATCACATTCTTAGTAAATCTTAACGGTTAACCTTCGATATTAGGTTTGTAATCAAACGATTACTACTAAGGTGGATTCATAATGGAATCAATAAGGGTGGTACCGCGTTAAGTAAATGGCTTAGCGTCTCTTTATATAGAGATGCTAGGCCATTTTTTTATTATATGGAAGAAGAAATGGAGGGTTTATTTGGATAGGTCTATAAAATTTATTTATTTATATAAAAAGATTTAATTAGGAGGAAAATGAGATGAAACAGACGGAGCAATGGACTTCGAAATTAGGTTTTATAATGGCAGCAGCCGGATCAGCAATTGGACTTGGTGCGATATGGAAGTTTCCTTATATCGCTGGGAAAAGCGGGGGAGGAGCATTCTTTTTAATCTTTATATTATTTACTGTATTAATTGGGCTACCGCTACTTATAGCTGAATTTATGATTGGTCGCAGTACACAGAAACAAGCGGTTGGAGCATTTAAAAGTATCGCGCCAAATACAGGATGGCACTGGATTGGACGACTTGGCGTTGGAACATGTTTTATACTACTTTCGTTTTATAGCGTTGTAGGTGGATGGGTGTTAATTTATTTATTCAGAGGAGTAACGGGACAACTTATTACTCCGGGACAAAATTACGGAGCATTATTTACTGAAACAATTGGAAATCCCACTTGGGCGATTATAGGACATTTCGCTTTTATGTTCATTACGATATGGGTTGTATCAAAAGGTGTACAAAATGGAATTGAAAAAGCAAGTAAATATATGTTGCCAGCATTGTTCGTTTTATTTGTCGCTCTTATTATTCGTTCGTTAACACTTGATGATGCAATGAAAGGTGTGAAGTTTTTCTTACAACCAGATTTCTCAAAGATTACTTCGGAAAGTATTTTGTTCGCAATGGGGCAATCATTCTTTGCGATTAGTATCGGGATTTCGATTATGGTCACGTATAGTTCCTATTTAAATAAAAAAGAAAGTTTACCAAAATCAGCAATAACAATTGTTGGATTGAATTTATTTGTTTCTTTATTTGCGGGTCTTGCTATTTTTCCGGCTGTATTTTCATTAGGAATGGAGCCGACAGAAGGACCTGGATTACTATTTATCGTATTACCATCTGTATTTAGTCAAATTCCATTCGGTGGATTTTTCTTAACAGTATTTCTTGCACTATTTACATTTGCGACATTAACATCGGCATTTTCTCTGTTAGAGACAGTTGTTTCAGCATTAGCAAATGGTGAACAAGAAAGAAGAACGAAACTATCATGGATCATTGGTTTCTGTATTTTCTTAGTAGGTATACCATCTGCGTTATCATTTGGAGTATGGAGTGATATTACGATTTTTGGAAAGAATATTTTTGATGCGGTAGACTTTTTATCTAGTAATATATTAATGCCACTTGGAGCACTATTTATTAGTATTTTCGTTTCATTCAAAATGGAGAAGAAGGTACTAGAAGCAGAGTTTTTTGTAGGTGGTAATTATGGAAAGAAAGTATTTACTTGTTGGGCATTTTTACTTCGATTTGTAGCACCACTTGCAATAATTATAGTCTTCTTAAATGTAATAGGGATTATTTAACATTAAATGTTATAATATTCAGTAAAAAAAGGGAGGTGATGATCATAAAGGCAAATTTGATAGAAGCAGGGAGATACATGAATATTAGAGGGAAAAAGCTATACGTTGAAACGCATGGAAATCCTAAAGATAAACCAGTCTTATATTTGCATGGTGGACCAGGAGAGAGTTGCTATGATTTTTCATTTCATCAAGCGGAACGTTTAAAAGATTCTTTATATGTAATGATGATAGATCAAAGGGGTGTTTGTCGCTCAGAAGAAATTACTGAGGATGAAGCTTTTGGATTAAATGATTTAATTGAAGACTGTGAGGAACTAAGAAAAGCATTACAAATTGAAAAGTGGTCTGTAATTGGACATTCTTTCGGTGGCTATTTAGCATTGTTATATGCGTCGATATATCCAAGTTCAATAGAGAAAATAATATTTGAAGGGCCAACTTTCGACTTTGCATTAACAAGTAGAGCTTTGTTGCAAAAGACAGGGCATTTATTAAAAAAATATGGAAAAGAAGAAGTAGCAGAAGAGTCTCTTGCTTATTCATCTAGCAATGCTAGTTCAAAAGAGTTGTTAGAAGCTTATATAAGACTAAGCAATGAATTAGAAGAAAAAAGAATGGAGATTTACAATAATAAGGAAGATAGGACAGATGAGAGTTTATACAGTGATGAAGAGTGGGAAATATTTTCAAATCGCTCTCAAATTCATTTTGATAGATTAAAATTAGAGGGCTCATGTCATACGTCATTATTATATAAAATAAAAGAAGTACAGAATCAAATGTTATTAATTGTAGGAAAACATGATGTAGTAACGTGTGAAGAACAAATTAAAACATTTAATAAAGATGCCCGAAACGGCAAGTATATCGTATTTGAAGAGAGCGGTCATTCACCTCATTATGAGGAAGCAGATAGGTTTGCAGAAACAGTCATACATTTTTTGAAATGAAGAAAAGGGTGCTTCTATAAATGAGAGGCACCCTTTCTATATTTCTGGATATGTGATTGTGATGTTAGGCCACTTACTTTGCCAATTCTTTTTTATAACTCTGTTTTTGTACATATGTAATCGTTCTTTCGATTCAAGAAAATGAGCTGTTGGTCTCACTTGTAAGGAAAGGACATCTTCAATACCACATGGGGCTGTTAATATGACGTTGTTTAGTTCATCAAGTGTAACTCCTAAAGCCGTTGCTGTTTCAGGAAATTTAGAAATAGCATCAACAGAAGAAGAATATGGTGGCATATTATTCACTACATGCATACGAGCTTGATTTTTTACAGACCAAGGGATAGTAGCATCCATATTCATTAATTTCGTTTCTAATGATTGTTCGTATATCTCATCTTGATGTAGACTATCATAATAAATTAAATCAACATCAGGCATAGCCGTTTTAGCTTCATAGTCATGTAAAGTATCCCAAATTTTAGAACGAACAAAGCCGGCACAAACCCACCAATCAGGTAACTCTAGTGATTTTGCCATTTGTAATACATTCATCATCCATTCGTCGTTTTCTATTAAGCGAATGATATCTTGTTCTGTTTGTATAGTCATTTGTTATCTCACCTGCTTTTTTTTAGAGAGTAAATTTAATTCATAAGCTTTATAATCCATGTAATCCAGTAAGCACCTGGTATGAATAACAGTTGAGCTAGTAATGTACCAAAAAGTCTAGAAATCATTAGCCAAGCATACATTTTACTCATTGCTTCAGCACCTTCTTCTGATTGAAGAGCTCGCTCTGTTAAAAGAGCAATACGTGGATCTAGTAGCACTGTTAATAAAATAGTAGCAAAACCATTAATAAGACCAGAAGCTGTAGTGGCTTTTGTTGCGAAAGCTGGAATTAAAAAAGAAGCATATAGTGCGGAAAGAACTCCCGCTGTATAAATTGCAGTAGCGAACATGTTAATAAGCATTATACGCTTTGGAATACCGCCGATACGCAGTCTATGAATCATTTCTAACTTTGGAAAGCGGACATATTTTTTTGTGTACTTTAATTTTTGAATGTTATTCGTTTTCATCATTCGAATGAAAGAACCGTCTGTTTCAAAGTTTTGAATGACATATCCAAATAGTTTTGTCAAAGTTGGATACAGTATAATCGCAAGCAACGTACCGATAGAAGCAGATAATAGTACAAGACGTATAATATGCTCTAAATCAATAGAAGGATCTAGTTTTGCTTCGTCCACAATCCCGCCAAGTAAAAAGGCTTGTAGTAAGTTTGACGTTCTTGAAATGAGTAATACGATTCCTACGACGGATAATGCGACAGCAATCTTCTTTAAACGAACCCCCGCTAATCGAATACTATAAGAGCTTGTTTCAACTGCGTGGATTACAATTGTGAAAGCCATTATAAAAATTAACGTAATTGACATTTGTTTCACCAGTTTCTATTAAAATAATTGTAACTTTTTTACTTTATCATATCTATCGTATTTTGTAACTGAAAGTATGTGACATATGGAAATTGATTTTTCGAAAAAATAGATAATGATAGTATAATAGGGAGAAGTGGAAGAGATGTTAGCAGTTATTTATACAGCAAATTAAGTGGAGGAATGAAACATGTATAAAACATTTCTATTTGATTTAGATGGAACTTTAACGGATCCGAAAGAAGGGATTGTAAATTCGGTTTTGTATGCGTTAAAAAAAGTAGGAATTGAAGAAGTACATATAAGTGAGTTAGATTCATTTATAGGTCCTCCTATTCAGCAATCATTCATAGAGAGATATAATATGAGTGAAGGAGAGCTTGAACGTGCTGTTTTTTATTTCCGTGAGTATTTAAAGCAGCGTGGATTGTTTGAGAATAATGTATACGAGGGGATTCTGAAGCTCTTGCAACAATTAAAAAGTTCAGGGAATCGCATATTTGTAGCTACTTCAAAGCCCACTGTATTTGCGAAACAAGTTATAGAACATTTTCAATTAACGAATTATTTCGAAGATATCATTGGAAGTAATTTAGATGGTACGAGAATAAAAAAAGAAGAAATAATTGCTCATATTTTACAAACAAATGAAGAACTAAATAAAGAAGAAATGATAATGATTGGTGATAGAAAGCACGATATAATAGGTGCGAATCAGAATGGAATTGCTTCAATTGGTGTTTTATATGGCTATGGCTGTGAGAAAGAACTGACTGAAGTTAGTGCGACTTACATAGTGAAAGATGTTGAAGAACTGTATCATTTTTGTGCAGAAAAAAGTTTAATAAATTAGTAAATATAGATGCTAGCAATCCCTTTATAACGTATGATGAGGAATTCGTTTCTGTTTAAAGGGATTTTTCATATGTAATCGAATATTTATAATTAGACATTTTTAGCATGAAAAAATTGTATGAATAAGAGGAGGGATGTCAGAATTAAAAGATTAGTAGAAGTTTATCAATAAAATTTAGAATATTCTGTTTAATGGAGGGGTAAAATTGGAGTTAGTTATTATATTATTAGCACTAAGTTTACTTATGTTCGTAGCATACAGAGGCTTTTCTGTTATTCTATTCGCACCGATATTTGCATTATTTGCAGTATTTTTGACAGAACCTAGTTATGTATTACCTTTCTTTTCTAATATCTTTATGGAGAAAATGGTTGGATTTATAAAGTTATATTTTCCTGTGTTTTTATTAGGAGCAATATTTGGAAAAGTAGTGGAAATGTCAGGAATTGCAGATTCTATCGCAAAAACGATTATTGAGTTAGTTGGTGAAAAACGTACTATATTAGCGATTGTATTAATGGGGGCTATTTTAACGTATAGTGGTGTTAGTGTGTATGTAGTAGTGTTTGCTGTTTATCCGTTCGCAGCTAAGTTGTTTCGACAAGCTAATATTCCAAAACGTTTAATCCCTGGAACGATTGTTCTTGGAGCAGTAACGTTTACAATGGATGCACTACCTGGATCACCACAAATTCAAAATGTAATACCTACAACATTTTTTAAAACGGATATTTATGCTGCACCGATACTTGGGATTGTAGGAGCAATTTTTGTTCTTACATTAGGTTTACTATATTTAGAGAGTAGACGTAAGAAGGCAAAAGCAGCAGGTGAAGGGTATTTTGGTTTTAATAATGGAAATACTGAAATGGCAGCATCTTTGCAATTAGAACAAAAAAATATGCCATTAATTAATAACATTGAAATCACAAGAGCACAACAACTTATTGCATTTATACCACTTATTTTAGTAGGTGTAATGAATAAAGTGTTTACTATTATGATACCGAAGTGGTATCCAAGCGGTTTTGATTTTTCTGCAATTGGTATGAAAGCATTTGGAAAAGTAGAATTAAGTGCAGTAGTAGGAATCTGGTCTGTAGAATTGGCACTTATTATAGGGATCTTAACAACGTTATTATTATATTGGAAGCGAGTAGTAACAGGTTTCCAAGCTGGATTGAATACAAGTATTGGTGGAGCACTACTTGCAACGATGAATACAGGAGCTGAGTTTGGATTCGGTGGTGTCATTGCAGCACTTCCAGGCTTCGCAATTATGAGAGATGGTATCTCTGCTACTTTCACAAATCCGTTAGTGAATGGTGCAGTAACGACGAATATTTTAGCTGGAATTACAGGCTCTGCATCAGGAGGTATGGGAATAGTATTAAGTGCAATGGGAGATAAATTTATTGCAGCGGCCAATCAATTTGATATTCCATTAGAAGTTATGCACCGTATCGTATCAATGGCATCAGGAGGAATGGATACACTACCGCATAACGGGGCTATTATTACTATTCTTACAGTAACAGGATTAACACATAAACAGTCCTATAAAGATATATTTGCTATTACAATTTTGAAAACGGTTGCTGTATTTTTAGTTATCGCGTTCTATACTTTAACAGGACTCTATTAAACATTCGAATCGTAAAGATTCATCAAATCGATAATTTATATCATAAAATATTAATTAGGATAAGAAGGGGTGGAGTACTTGCAAGAAGTTTCTGAGTTTCGTATGCCAAAGTCGGTATTATATGGAAGGAATTCGCTTGAAAAACTGGGGGAACAATCAAAAAAGTTAGGGAAAAGAGCTTTTATAGTTACTGATACAATTATGGAGAAATTAGGATATGTTGAAAAGTGTATAAAACAACTAAATAAGAAAAGTATTACTGTTAGTACATATAATAAAGTAGATGCTGAGCCTACAAATATACACGTGTTAGAAGCGTTATCTCTTTGTAAAGAGGAAAAGTGTGATTTTATTATCGGTATTGGTGGTGGAAGTTGTATTGATGCTGCGAAAGCAGTAGCGGTTTTATATACAAATGGTGGAGAAGTTGAGGATTATGTCCAAAAGGATATTGAAATAGAAAACAACCCACTACCACTTATTGCAATTCCGACAACTTCTGGTACTGGATCGGAAGTTACAAGTGTAGCAGTAATTACGAATAAAAAAACAGATGTAAAAATGATGATGAAGCATCCTAGTTTTATACCGAAAGTAGCAATTATAGATCCAGTTTTGACAAGTTCATTACCACCACAAATTACGGCAGCAACAGGAATAGATGCGTTATGTCATGCAATTGAAGCGTATATTTCTAAAGTTTCACAACCACTTACAGATGTACTTGCTCTTTCAGCTATTGAAAGTATTATGAAATATTTACGTATAGCATATGAAGATGGACGTAATATGGAGGCAAGAGAAGCGATGATGATTGCTTCCTTACAAGCTGGAATTGCATTTTCTAATGCATCAGTTACATTAGTTCATGGAATGTCAAGGCCAGTGGGAGCATTATTTCATGTACCGCATGGAATATCAAATGCCATACTATTACCTACAGTGTTAGAGTTTACAAAAACAAGTGCAATGAAAAGGTTAGCAAAAATTGGACGTAGTTTAAATAAGGATTTGTATTCGAATTCTGATGAGGAAGTAGCAGACTACACACTTGGTGAAATAAAAAAACTTTGCTTTGATCTTCGTATTCCAAATTTAAAAGAATACGGAATCGATGAAATTGAATTTGAAAATGCTATTTCTAAAATGGCATCAGATGCAATTGAAAGTGGTAGCCCAGCTAATAACCCACGTGTTCCATCATATGATGAAATCAAAGAGCTGTATCGAGAGTGTTTTAATTATAAGTATAAAGAATTTATAAAAACATTAGATTGTTAATTTCAGAATATTCTATAAAAATTTCCTTGGAAATGAAAGTAGAATTATTCTTTAATATTTCCATATTTCCGTTAAAACAAGACTTTATATTCCAAACTTAAAGTCTTGTTTTATTATGTATAATATACATAATAAAACATTGCTATTAGTTTTATAAAAATAGTTTAGGTAGGTGGTTTGTATGAAAACGATAGGTCTTATAGGTGGTATGAGTTGGGAATCAACTTCTGAATATTATCGAATTATTAATGAAGAAATAAAAGAGAGATTAGGAGGGCTACATTCAGCAAAATGTTTGATTAATAGTGTGGACTTTGAAGAGATTGAAA
This sequence comes from Bacillus sp. AR8-1, assembly GCF_008042345.1. Taxonomy (NCBI): domain Bacteria; kingdom Bacillati; phylum Bacillota; class Bacilli; order Caryophanales; family Bacillaceae; genus Bacillus; species Bacillus sp. AR8-1. The sequence goes on along the minus strand of NZ_QNUB01000041.1, from coordinate 96,081 downwards.
GATTCCAGTCTAGAGGAGATTGGAATGGAGCAGGTGAAGTTTTAGCGAATGCGGCGTATTCATTACAGAAGGGAGGAGCGGACTTTATAATCATTTGTACAAATACAATGCATAAGGTAGTTGGAAAAATAAAGGAGAAAATTGATATTCCAGTCTTACATATTGCCGATGCAACTGCAAAAGAAATTAAAAGAAAAGACATTCAAAAGGTTGGTCTGCTTGGAACTAAATATACAATGGAGCAAGATTTCTATAAGTCACGTATAGAAGAAAATAATATAAAAGTAATAGTACCATCAGAAAAAAATAGAAAAGAAATAAATAAAGTAATATATACAGAATTATGTTTAGGAAAAATAGTATCTCAATCTAGAGAATATTATAAAAGAGTCATCGAAGAGTTAGTGCAAAAAGGAGCACAGGGAATCATATTAGGTTGTACAGAAATAGGGTTATTAATAAAGCAAGAAAACGTATCTGTCCCGATATTTGATACGACTCATATACATGCAATTGAAGCAGTCAAGGTAGCTCTAGATAGATTATAATTATATTATGTAAACTCAATTCATATATCTGGAAAACATTCAGAAAATATTTTATAATGTAAGTGGTTACATTTAAGGGGGAATGCGTATGTTTTCAGTTCAACCAATCGCATTTGTACATAATGAAAGAAAGGAAATAAAAGATGATGAGTGGGGAGAAGTAAGATCCCGTATAACTTTAACTGAAATGTATGCAGAAGAAAGTATACAAGGGATTGAAGATTTTTCCCATATTGAAGTTGTTTTTTATTTTCATAAAGTAACTGACGAGCAAATTCAGTATTTTGCTAGACATCCTAGAAATAATAAAGATTATCCTGAAGTAGGTATTTTTGCACAGCGCGGAAAAAATCGCCCGAATCGCATAGGTGTAACAATTGTAAAGGTGATCAAAAGAGAAGGTAAATCAATTATTGTTGAGGGATTAGATGCTATTAATGGTACTCCTATATTGGATATAAAACCAATAATGAAAGAGTTTATACCGAAAGAAGAAATACACCAGCCTAAATGGGCAACGGATATAATGAGACAGTATTGGAAGGGGAATGGAGTAAAATGAGAATATATGAGGCAACAATTGCAGATTTAGATGGACTAGCATCAGTTTTTAATAACTATCGCATGTTTTATAGGCAGGATTCTGATTTAGAAGGTGCAAAAGTATTTTTACGAAATCGAATTGAGAAAAAAGAGTCCGTTATTTTCGTAGCAGTTGAAGACGGCGAATATATTGGGTTCACACAACTATATCCATCATTTTCTTCCATTTCAATGAAAGAATTATGGATTTTAAATGATTTATTTGTACAAGCGGCGAAGCGTGGAGCCGGAACAGGTAAAAAATTATTAGAAGCTGCTAAAGAATACGCATTAGAGAATGGAGCAAAAGGTGTAAAATTGCAAACAGAGATTGATAATTTATCAGCACAACGATTATATGCTGAAAATGGTTATTTGAGAGATAATCGTTATTTCCATTACGAATTAACGTTTTAAAAAATTAAGTTGAAAGAGACATTTTCAAGAAAAAGAATTTCTTTGTAATGAGAAATTCTTTTTTATTTTTGCCTAAATTAAACATGGTAAAAACGATATTTATTTATTGTTAAACAATAAATGATATGATAAAATTATGTTATCATTAAATAAATGAGGTATTGTAAATGAATCTTAAACGTAGTTCAACAACGTTCTTAAAAGTAATTATTTTTCTTGTTGGAATTGCAGTACTTGCTTTATGCATATTTTTAGTGCCGGAAATGGCGAATTTCGCAGCGAATTTGTATCCTAATATTACTCTGATAAAATATCTTGCTTTCATTGTGATGTATGGAGCAGCTGTGCCTTTTTACGTTGCTCTTTATCAGGCTTTCAATCTTTTACAGTACATTGATGAGAACACAGCGTTTTCGGAATTATCTGTAAAGGCGTTAAAGAATATAAAGCGCTGTGCAGTTACAATCAGTGGTTTGTATGTATTAGGTTTACCACTTTTTCATTTTATAGCGAAAAAAATGGACCCTCCTATTGGGTTAGTGGGACTTATTATCGTTTTTGCTTCGCTCGTTATCGCTGTTTTTGCTGCTATTCTTCAACGCCTTCTACAAGAAGCAATTAACATAAAGTCAGAAAATGATTTGACGGTCTGAGGTGGCGGATATGACAATTATTATTAATATTGACGTCATGTTAGCAAAACGAAAGATGAGTGTAACGGAACTTTCGGAGAAGGTTGGAATTACGATGGCGAATCTTTCTATTTTGAAAAATGGGAAAGCAAAAGCGGTTCGTTTTTCAACATTAGAAGCGATATGTAAAGCTTTGGAGTGTCAGCCAGGGGATATTTTGGAGTATAAAAACGATGAGAATACTCAATAAAAAAAGATAACAAATGTAAATAATAGAAGTCAATAAAGAAGGGATAGCCACTAAGCTATTCCTTCTTTACGTTAATTGCTGTTACTAATAAAAAATAAAATTTGAATTGCAATGTTTGCTTATCAAAAGGGAACTTGCTACCTTTTGAGGTAATCCGTTTTGTGGAAGACAATTATTTGCCAAAAAGGCTATTTTAACTATGTTTTAAATTATTTTGAGTGCATCAAAATCTTCATTTGTATTATAGTTGATTTAAAACCCAGTTTGTTGCATCTTCAAAGTTATCTGCAATATAGTTTGGTTCAATATGTGCCCATTTGTCTCGATACGTATGCAAAGCATCATACCCAGCGCCTGTTCGGACTAGAATCGTTGTTGCGTTTACTTTTGCTCCTGCAACAATATCAGTCCACCGATCACCAACTACAGCACATTGTGTTAAATCAAGCCTGTGTTTTTCTGCTGCTTTCATAAGCATACCTGTATTTGGTTTACGGCATTCACAACCATCACCGTGTTTGTGGGGACATACGTATATATCATCAAAACCGAAACTTTCTAGTTCTTGTACAAAATCCGCTTCAGTCGCTATTCCATCTGCGATACCAGGTTGATTTGTGAAAGAGAAAATTTTTATATTTTTAGCTTTTAGCTTTTGCAAGGCTGCTTTTGTAAAAGGAAATAATGTAAAAGATCCTGGATAGTGTATTGTAGTGTCACCACCAATTGTACCGTCACGATCAATGAAAATTGCTTTTATGTTTGCCATAGTTATAGTCCCTTCAATTTATAAGTAGTTTAAAAATGTTTTACAAATCGATAGCCATTTACTTCATAGCCTAATTTTTTGTAAAAAGGATGAGCTTCTACTCTTTTTGTTCCACTAACTAGCCATGTGCCAATGCAATTATGCTTCTTTGCTAATTGTTCTGCATAATCCATTAACACTTGTCCTATACCTTTCCGACGTATTGTAGAATCAACGCTAATAATTGAAATCTCTCCATAACGAGTTACATCTTCTAAATTTTCGCGTATACGAAATCCAAGTAATCCAAATATAGTTTCTTCTTCCTCGTAAACATATAAAAAATCAAAAGGACTCATTTGTACGAATTGCAATCGGTTGTTCATATCTTCATAGGAAATAGAGGAACCTTTTAATTCTTTCGTTAAAGAACAAAGTGCATCTATATCATCTATCGTAGCTTCACGAATTTGAAAAGACATATTATCCACTCCAATAAAATGTAATCAAACATTTAATATTCTGTTAAAAAGTGTTTTTTCCTGCTATGAAAATAAATATTTTATAATGATATATAGATAGCTATATGTTATTCTTGTTCTGGATTGTATTGGGAATGGAAAGAAGGGGAATGTATGTTAGAAGTAAATATTCGCTCGGCTGGATATGAAATAGGTGAAAAAACAATTCGTGATATTGCTTTTTCCATTGAAAAGGGTGAATTAGTTGCTCTTATTGGTGCAAATGGTGCTGGGAAGAGTACGACGATTAAAACGATGCTCGGATTACTTGTAAATATGGACGGTGAAATATCATTCGGTGAAAAGAAAAACCCGTATGCATACGTGCCAGAACATCCAACATACTATGATTACTTGACGCTCTGGGAACATATTGAATTATTAATGGCAGCTCGTGGAAGTGAAATGGGAAGTTGGGAAGAACGAGCGGAACAATTATTACATACTTTTCGAATGAATAAGCATAAACATGAGTATTTATCAAAGTTTTCAAAAGGCATGAAACAAAAATCGATGCTAATATTGGCGTTTTTAACTGAGCCAGATTTTTATATCATTGACGAACCTTTTATCGGTTTAGATCCAGTAGCTACGAAAGAGTTTTTAAATTATTTATATAAAGAAAAAGAGCGCGGGGCAGGAATTTTACTTTGTACGCACGTATTAGATACTGCTGAAAAAATTTGCGAAAGATTTTTACTCATTTCACAAGGTACATTAGTCGCAGATGGACATTTAGAATCTATTCAAATATTAGCGGAAATGCCGGGTAGTTCATTATTAGACTGCTTTGATGTAATTGTAAGGCGTGAACAACATGATTAAACAACAATTTTATAAGAGATTACGCCATGAACTCCAGCGGAAATGGAAGTCTATACGTTCAGTAACAGATTGGACAGTTGCATTATATATTATTATTCCAGCACTTATATTTATAGGAATTTATTATCGATCGCTATGGATGGGAAATTTATCAATGGAAGAGACGATTTATTTCGGATTAGGATTACTCGTATTTTATCTAATAACATATCCGAGAGGAGTTCGTTCATTTTTTGAACAAGCGGATAGTTTATTTTTAATTTCATATCCAAATCATATGCGAAAATTAGTCCAGTACGGCATGATGTACACATTTGTTCGAATAGCGATAACGAATGTAATAGTAGTTGTTATTATGTTACCAGTGTTGATGAAAAGTATCGGAGTAACAGAGATACAAGTCGTATTATTTTGGGTATTCTTTACTGTGTTTCGATTTATGCTGTCGTTGTTGACGAGATTTATACATATACGTGTCGGGAAACGATGGGTTTTATGGATTATAAAAAATGTAATATTTTCTATGAGCTTATCCTTTTTTGGAATGAGTCTATTTTTCGCTTATAAAAATCCATTTTATTCAATTCTATTTATCGGTCTAGTAATTTTCTTAAGTATTGTATTAGTAAAAGAGAAAATGAATTATAAAAGTTCCTTTTTTAAAGAAGTTGAGAAAGAAAAAGAGGAAAGTATGCGCTGGACGAGCGGAATTATGCAAGTTGGTGGTCATGCAGCTAAACCGAGTAGTTCGAATAAAAAACCGTGGATGTTCCCGCGTTCTAAAAGACTATTAGGGAAAAAAGCTGATGCTCGTATTGTCGAATCTTTTTTGAAAGAGTTTTTCCGTACAAGTACTGCACGAATATTTTATATTCAAATTGTATGTATCAGTACTGCAAGTATAATTATGACTCCTAGGTGGATTGCAGCTATTGTTCTCGTATTTGCTGTAGTTGCAATTTCTCGCTATGCACGTGATTATTGGAATGAATTTACGAATAAGATGTTTCTTCATTTATAATGTGATGAAGGGAACTTACTTTTGTTAAGATGGAAGGCAAATCGTTATTTACTACTACCAGCAATACTTTTGTATGGAATAGTTATACTTGCCCAGTTTTATTTATTGCCAGCTGTGATTGGTGGCATTATTTTTATTTTATTAATTGTATGGATTGTATTTTTACCATTAAAAAAGAGCCATTGACGGCTCTTTTTCTAGTCTGTAACACATTGATAAATAAAATATACTAAAACGAGTATGCTTGCGGCGGAATACATGACATCTAAAGTCATCTGATCGCCTCCTTATTATTGTTGTATTTTTATTGTATGAAACCTTACAATTTCATATTCAAGTGAAAAATATGTGAACGTTAACAAAATTGTAAAGTGCAAAAATTACAATCATTTTGTATAATAGAAGAAACCACCGTTATATAAAAAAATAATGAGTGAAAGGGGAGGGAACATAAATGCCAAATTGGTTTAGAAAAACCTTAGTCGCATTAATTACCGTATTTACATTTGGTTTAGTGACGCCTCCTTCCATATTACTTGATAATGCCAAAGCTGCGGACAAGCCTACGAGCACAGCTGGGCAACAAAGTTTGGAGAGCACGTCCTATACATATGAAGAAACGAATGACAGGTTAACCACCGATACTTTTATTACTTATGCAATGCAAGAAGCAGAAAAGCAGTCGATGCAAAAGTTTGGTACTAAAATTGGTCCAGTAATTGAAGATGAGTTTAAAGATGTAATATTACCGAAAATTGAAGAGGCAATTGCTGAGCTTGCTAGTGATGTACCAGAAGATTCACTACAATCATTAGCGATTTCTCAAAAACCAGCTGGTGGAAATAATGAAAAGATTTTTCACGTCTACGATACGAAATCAGGAAATGATTTATTGCGTTTCCATGTAAGAAGAGATCATCCGCCGCAAGATGGTTATTATTTTAATTTCCATTATCACCGTTTTGATGATGGATACTCTGGACATCATGAGTTAGGAAATATTTATTGGAATACGAATGTACCGCCGAAATGGTTGTCTTAAAAAGAACAAGAGAAAATCTTGTTCTTTTTTATTTTTATAGAAGGGACAGACAACTATGTTGTTGAATAACATAGGTTTAGAAAAAAGAAGCAAAAGGAGTATGGAGATGCAAAAATATATTGTTTTTGACTTTGATGGCACATTAGTAGATTCACAAAATATATTTGTACCGATTTATAATCAACTTGCTGAAAAACATGGGTATAAAGCAGTAAAGGAAGACGAAATTGAACATTTACGTAAATTAACGATGACAGAGAGATGTAAACAACTCGATGTACCACTGTATAAATTACCGATATTAGCTTTGGAATTTTATAAATTGTATCAGCCTGCTATAAAAAATCTTGTTTTATTTCATGGGATGAAGGATGTATTAGATGAACTACATAAAACAGGATACGGTATTGCGGTCATATCATCTAACTCAGAAGAGCATATTCGGGCGTTTTTGCACAATAATGGTATCGAAAATATTCAAGAAGTGTATTGTTCTAAAAATTTGTTTGGTAAAGATAAAATGATAAAAAGATTTTTAAAATCGAAAAAGATAACAGAGCAAGATATGTTATACATTGGTGATGAACAGCGAGATGTAGCAGCTTGTAAAAAGGCTGGGGTGAATGTAATTTGGGTATCTTGGGGATATGATGTTATTGAAACAGTGAAAAAAGACGCACCCGATTATATGGTTCATAAGCCGATGGAAATTGTGCAAGTAGTACAAGGAGTGTATTCATCATATTGAATTTTGAGTAGCAAATTTAGAGGAATCCATTTCTTATTATGATAAGTTGTTTCCGATAATTGGATGGAGAAAGTTAAATGAAGTAGCATATAGCACGGGAGAAAGTGAAATATACTTTAAAGAAGTAGATGAGGAAATCGTAAGGACGTTAGGTCCTAGACATATTTGTTATCAAGCTATTCATAGAGAAGTAGTTGATGAAGTAGCAGATTTTCTTTCTAGTACGAAAGTGAAGGTAATACGTGGTCCAATTGAAATGAATCATTATTCAGAAGGGTACTATACGATTGATTTTTACGATCCGAATGGATTTATTGTAGAAGTAGCCTATACACCAAATGCAGAAATGTAAGGGGAATAGATATGAAGATAATTACAGCACGGCAAAACAATATACAAATTGTAAAAGATGCAGCGAATATTGAAGAAATTTCTAAAGGTTTCTCTCCAGATAAGAAATATGTAATTACGAATGCAAATAATGAAAAATATTTATTTCGGACAGGAGATATAAAAGAGTATGAAAGAAAGAAAATAGAGTTTCAAATTTTAAATGAAATGGTAAAACGTAACGTACAGGCACAAAGGCCAATTGAAATAGGTATATTGGAAGAAGAAGGTGTATGCTATAGTATTTTTTCATATTTAGAAGGGGAAGATGCGAAGAAGCTATTGCTTACGTATTCACCAAAAGAACAATATGATATTGGCATAGAGGCAGGAAAAGATTTAGCAAAAATGCATACATATGAAGCTCCTAATGATATACTTCCATGGCATGAAAGAGCAATGAAAAAACATAGTAAATATTTAGAAGCATACAAAACATGCGGAATAAAAATAAAAAATGATGATAAGATTATTAAGTTTATAGATGAAAATGAAATGTATGTAAAGGATCGCCCAAATCGATTTCAACACGATGATTTTCATTTAGAAAATATAATTGTACGGGATGGGAAATATGTAGGTGTAGTTGATTTTAATGGTTATGACTGGGGCGATCCACTGCATGATTTCGTGAAAATTGCACTATTTGCAAGGGACATTAGTATTCCGTATTCAATCGGACAAATAGAAGGATACTTTAATAGGAGAATACCAGAGGAGTTCTGGAAATTATATGCGGTCTACGTTGGCATGACAGTTTTCTCATCAGTTGTCTGGACATTAAGAGCAGCACCACATATGTTGGATGATATGTTAGAGCGTCTTCATATTGTATTGGAAGATCATAAAAACTTTGAGTTATCAAAACCAAGTTGGTTTCAACCAGATAAGATTGATATGAAATAGAAAAGGTAGGTGTGATTCGCACCTACCTTTATTTTTTACCATCAAAATACTTATTTAATTTTCTTAAATGTAAGCGGCTGTGTACTTAACATAGCAGGTACATGTAACTGAAGGGATGGGAATTCACCACTTACATTCATTTCATAAGCGAATAATAAGCTCATTTTCATTTGGAATAAGTCAACTTTTGTAGAGAAGATGTCGTAATGATGATGCCCTAATTGAATATCCATTTCCATAAATTGTACATATAACGAATCATCTCGTTTGTATACTTGTAATGTTCCGTATGCAGGATGTTCAAAAGTACCAGTATAATCCTCTAACTTGTGCGAAGGTGTAGTCCCTTTAATTTGTTCAGGGAGGGATTCAGTTGCTTCTTTCATCATTTCCTTCATTTTTTTAGTATCTTCTACAGCACGTTTATGCCAATCAATGGATTCTAATTCAAGTAGTTCGTCATAAATTTGATTAGCGAGATAAGTAGGAAGTAATGTTCCTCCAGCATTCGTTAAAATGACAAGGCCTATGTTTTCTGTTGGTATAAATGAAACAAGCGCTGAAAATCCATCGATATTACCGCCATGATGAATCACTTTTTTACCACGATAAGCGCTAATAAACCAACCAAGACCGTAACTATTTAATGGAGATTCAGGGAGTGATAAAACCGGTTGGTCTGGAATTGAATTGTGTGGTGTATACATTTGTTGTAATAATTCAGAGGAGATTAATTCATGATCTCCAAATTTTCCTTCATTTAAGTGGAGAAGTACCCAATTTGCCATATCTTCAATTGTGGAATTAATACACCCAGCAGCGCCAACTGTATCGATGTTACGGAATGGAACTGCTTTTATTTCACCGTCATTTTCAATGTAAGGTAAAGCATAATCATCTGTAGTTTGTGAATCGTTAACAGAGAAGTTTGTATGTCTCATATTTAAAGGTTCTAAAATATGTTCTGTAGTGTATTGCTCCCACGTTTGATTTGTAATGTTTTCAACAATGTAGCTAATTGTTGCATACATTAAGTTGTTATATAGAAATGCAGTCCGGAACGGTGCATCAAGTGGTAAATGTTTTATTTTTTCAACGAGATCTTTTCGAGATAAGGAAGAACTATACCAAAGAGCCTCATGACGACTTACTCCAGTTCGATGAGAAGCTAAATCCCGTCCTGTAACTTGTGAGCTAGCAAGTAGTTCAGATAAAGTAAAGTTAGGTATATAAGACTGGATAGGGGTATCCCAATTAAACTTTTTTTGCTGTGCTAACAAGCTTAATGAAAGTGTGCCAAATGCTTTCGTTGAGGAACCGATTGCGAATCGAGTATTCGGTGTAACAGCCTCTTTTGTTTCTATATTACGATAGCCGAAACCTTCTGAAATAATAACTTCACCGTCTTTTATAACAGCGACAGCAGCACCAGGAACATTTAAATCCTTCATCATTTTTTCAACCGCTGTTTGTAAAGAAGTCATAACAGGCGTTTCAATTTTAGACATACTTCTAACCTCCAAATATAAATTTTGTTCTACCGCACTATACTTTCGGTAATAGAAAATGAAAACCTTTTTAAATTTGGAAAGTTAATAATTTTGTAAGAATTAGCGGAAGAAATTTTATTAATTAGGATTATTAAATTTACCATTTTTCATGTTATGATAAATTGCATATACGATTGAAAGAAGGTTTTCCTACATATGAAACATGCTGAAAATGAATACTTAAATTTATGCCGCCATGTAATGGAACATGGTACGAAGAAAGAAGATCGTACAGGGACAGGAACTGTATCTGTATTTGGATATCAAATGCGTTTTGATTTGAGTAAAGGATTTCCTTTATTAACGACAAAAAGAGTACCATTTCGCCTTGTAGCAAGTGAACTACTTTGGTTTATGAAAGGTGATACAAATATTCGCTATTTATTGCAGCATAATAATAATATTTGGAATGAATGGGCGTTTAAGAGCTGGGTAGAAAGTGATGAGTATACTGGTCCTGACATGACGGATTTTGGTCTTCGCTCACAACAAGATGAAGAATTTAAAGTACAGTACGATGAGCAGATGGAATTGTTTAAAAAGAACGTTTTAGAAGATGATGATTTCTCAAATAAATATGGTTATTTAGGAGACGTTTACGGTAAACAGTGGCGAGCTTGGAAAACGACAGCTGGTGAGACACTTGATCAATTAAAAGATGTAATTGAAATGATTAAAAAAACACCAGACTCACGTCGTTTAATCGTTTCTGCTTGGAATCCTGAAGACGTACCAAGTATGGCATTACCCCCTTGTCATACATTATTCCAGTTTTATGTAGCGGACGGAAAGCTTTCTTGTCAGCTATATCAAAGAAGTGGTGACATATTCCTTGGAATACCATTTAACATCGCAAGTTATTCACTACTAACACATTTAATTGCACACGAATGTGGTCTTGAAGTAGGGGAATTTGTTCATACAATTGGTGATGCACACATTTATACAAATCATTTTGAACAAGTAGAAAAGCAATTGGCACGTGAACCACGTCCGTTCCCGAAACTTACATTAAATCCAGATGTGAAATCTGTTTTCGATTTTGAAATGGAAGATTTAACGATTGAAGGATACGATCCGCATCCAGCAATTAAAGCACCGGTTGCAGTATAATTGTAGAGGAGATGAAAAAATGATTGTTTCATTTATGGTCGCAATGGACGAAAATAGAGTAATTGGTAAAGATAATAATTTACCTTGGCGTTTACCGAGTGAATTACAATACGTGAAGAAAACAACGATGGGTCACCCGCTTATTATGGGAAGAAAGAACTATGAAGCGATTGGTAGACCGCTGCCTGGAAGACGTAATATTATTGTAACTCGTAATGAAGGATATCACGTTGAAGGATGTGAAGTTGTTCATTCTGTAGAAGAAGTATTCGAACTATGTAAAAATGAAGAAGAGATTTTTATTTTTGGCGGAGCGCAAATTTACGATCTCTTTTTACCATACGTAGACAAGTTGTATATAACAAAAATTCATTATGCATTTGAAGGAGATACATTCTTCCCAGAAATGGATATGACAAATTGGAAAGAGATTTTTGTAGAAAAAGGTTTAACAGATGAAAAAAACCCGTATACGTATTATTACCACGTATATGAGAAACAACAATAATAAAGAAGATTGATGTGAGAATTCGCATCAATCTTTTTATTTATATTCACCAATATAAGTTTATAGATGAGATTCGATAGTGCTATAATGATAGGTAGCATGTAAAAATGCTAAAATTTTCAAAAGTACTAATATAGAAAGAGGAGGAGAATCGATTGAGAAAGATATGGGGGATTCTTTTTCTTTGCTTAACATTCATGTTAGTTGGATGTGGTAAAGAAGAAAAACCACAAGAAGCGTTTGATACATATGTAAAAGCGTGGAATAAACAAAAATTTGCAGATATGTATGATCAACTATCAAAAAATGCAAAAAAAGATATTTCAAAGAAAGAGTTTACTGAGAAATATGAAAAAATTTATTCTGGTATCGAAGTGAAAGACTTAAAGGTAGAAACAGGGGAAATAAAAGAAGATAAAAAAGATGAAGGCCCTGTTCCTTTTAAAGTAAGCATGGATACAGTTGGTGGTAAAATTACTTTTGGCCATGAAGCAAAAATGGTGAAAGAAAAAGATGGAGATAAAGAATCTTGGAAAATAGATTGGACTCCTGATTTTATTTTCCCTGGCATGACGAAAGATAGTAAAGTGCGTATGCAGACAACACAGCCAAAACGTGGTGAAATATACGATCGTAATGGAAAAGGTCTTGCAACGAATGGGAAAGCTTCTGAAATCGGATTGATTCCTGAAAAGTTAGGCGATACTGCTCCGCAAACGAAAGAAACAGTAGCGAAGTTATTAAATATGTCTGTAGAAGAAATTGATCAAAAATTAGCTGCTAAATGGGTAAAACCAGGGTATCTCGTACCAATTGGAATTTTGCCTGAAGGGGCAACGCAAAATACGTACATTGATTTACCAGGTGTTTCAACAAAACCTGTAAATGTTCGTACATATCCGTTAGGGGAAGCGGCAGCTCATCTGACTGGTTATATTGGAAAGGTAAATGCTGAAGATTTAAAAACGCTACAAAAGAAAGGCTATCAAGCTGATGACCCAGTTGGTAAAGCTGGTTTAGAGCAAGTATTAGAGGAAAAGCTACGCGGTAAAAAAGGTGGCCGTGTCTTTGTAGAAGATGCGCAAGGAAAAGAAATTAAAAACTTGGCAAAAACAGATGCTGTTGATGGAGAAAATGTAACTTTAACTATTGATAGTGCTGTTCAAGAAAAAACGTATAATGAAATGAAGGGCGAAGCTGGTTCAAGTGCAGCAATCAATCCGAAAAGTGGAGAAACAATTGCACTAGTAAGTAGTCCAGCATATGATCCTAATTTAATTGCACGAGGAACATCGAAAGCGCAACGCGAAGCTTGGAATAATGATCCGAAAAAACCGATGACGAATCGCTTTACACAATTATCGGTACCAGGTTCTGTATTTAAACCAATTACAGCTGCAATTGGTCTTGAAACGAAAACAATCGATCCAAAAGAAGAGTTGAAAATTGAAGGATTAAAATGGACAAAAGATTCTTCTTGGGGTAATTATTATGTAACGCGTGTGAAAGATGCAAATCCGATTGATTTTGATAAGGCGATGAAATACTCGGATAATATTTACTTCGCACAAGAAGCTTTGAAAATCGGAAAAGACAAGTTTATGAGTGAAGCGAAAAAATTCGGATTCGATGAGAAACTACCAATTGAATATGGATTCCCTGCTTCTAAAATTGCAAATGACGGCATTAAAAATGATATTCAAATGGCTGATACAGGATATGGACAAGGTCAAGTATTAATGACTCCTCTTCATTTAGCTTTAACGTATGCGCCAATTGTAAATGATGGAACGATTCCATCACCGTATATTATTAAAACAGATAAACAACCAAAAGCTTGGAAAGAAAATGTAATTTCTAAAGGAAATCAGGATATATTAAAAACTGCTATGACGAAAGTAATTAATGATCCGGATGGTACAGGGAAAATTGCTAAAATTGATGGAATGACTCTTGCTGGAAAAACAGGTACAGCGGAATTAAAAGTATCAAAAGAGGCCGAAGGAAAAGAACTAGGCTGGTTCGCTGCATTTGATTTGAATGCGCCAGATATGGTCATTACAATGATGATTGAAGATGTAAAAGGTAGAGGTGGAAGTAACATTCCAGCTGAAAAAGTAAAACATGTTTTTCAAAAATAATATGTAATAAAAGGCTATCTCTATAATTTATAGAGGTAGCCTTTTTGTATGAGAAGTCTTAATATCTGTATACTAAATTTTAGAGAAACAAAATAAATCATTAACTTACGAAAAAAAAGTAGCTATTTTTTATTGACATTGAATAAAACTTTTTGTATTATACTTACATAAGGTAAGTTATTAACTTTTAAAAAACAAATCTTGAATTGAAGATAAAGAGAAAAAAGGGAGAGAATACAATGACAAAAGTACTATTTATCACAGCAAATCCAAATTCAGCAGAAGGTTCTTTCGGAATGGCAGTAGGGGAAGCTTTCATCGAGGCTTATAAAAACGAGCATCCACAAGACGAAGTTGTAACAATTGATCTATTCAATACTACTGTACCAGCAATCGATGCAGATGTATTTGCCGCTTGGGGTAAATTTGCAGCAGGTGAAGGCTTTGAAACTTTAACGGAAGCTCAACAACAAAAAGTAGCAGCAATGAACACAAACTTAGAAACATTTATGCATGCAGATCGTTATGTATTCGTAACTCCAATGTGGAACTTTAGCTATCCACCAGTAGTAAAAGCATACTTAGATAACGTAGCAATCGCAGGTAAAACATTCAAATATACTGAAAATGGTCCAGTCGGCTTATTAGAAGGTAAAAAAGCACTTCACATTCAAGCAACAGGTGGCGTATATTCTGAAGGAGCATACGCAGCTGTAGACTTCGGACGCAATCATTTAAAAACTGTATTAGGATTTGTCGGTGTAAATGATACTGATTATATTGCAGTTGAGGGTATGAATGCAAACCCTGAAAAAGCACAAGAAATTAAAGAAGCGGCAATTGCTAATGCTCGTGAATTAGCAAAACGTTTCTAATATAGAATGCTTAAAAAGTCCAAACACTTGCTGTTTGGACTTTTTTTCTTCTTTTTCCTTCGTTTGTCTAGTATAATGAAGGTCGGAATGATAATAGGTGGGGGTTCTGTATGATTCAAACGTTTTTTAAAATCTTTTATTTAATTTTAATTGTAATTGCGATTACACCGAGAATGTGGCGTCTTAAAAGACAAGTAAATACGATGGCGCCAAAAGAAAAAGATAATGCTGTGTATAAAACGACAAATTGGTTTGGTAAGAAAATGGTACGTGTAGCTGGAGGGACAGTAGAAGTGAAAGGGCTTGAAAATGTTCCGAAAGACAAGCCGGTACTAGTTGTAAGTAATCACCAAAGTAATATGGATATCCCTGTTTTACTAGGTTACTTAAATAAACCAATTGGATTCGTGTCAAAGGCAGAGATTAAAAAGTTCCCAGTTGTACCAACTTGGATGGAACTTATGAATTGTGTATTTATGGATCGTAGCGATCGTCGTCAATCTCTTAAAGCAATTAAAGATGGAATCGAACTATTAAAGAATGGACATTCTATCGTAATTTTCCCAGAAGGAACGAGAAGTAAAGGTGGCGAAGTTGGAGAGTTTAAGGCTGGTAGTTTCCATCTTGCAGTAAAATCAGGTGTAGCAATTTTACCTGTAACGTTAGATGGTACATATAAGATGTTTGAAGCGAATGGAAATCGTATGAAGTCAGCTCATGCAACAGTAACAATTTCTAAGCCGATTACACCTGAAGAGTATGCGAATATGGATATTAAAGAATTAACGAAGCATACACAGGAAGTTATCGCATTACAATTACATAAGTAATAAAAAAGGTTTCAGCTTATAGTAAGCTGAAACCTTTTTTATTATGCTGTAGGTAAGACATAAAAGAGTACACAGAAGAACATCATCGTACTACCACCTAAAACGAACAGGTGCCATATGGCATGGTTGAAAGGTAGCTTTTCCCAAAGGAAGAATATAGCTCCGACAGAATATAAAATTCCACCTGCTAAAAGTAGTGAAAAACCATGTCCAGTTAGATTTTCATAAAGTGGTTTAATGGCAACGATTATGAGCCAGCCCATAATGATGTAACATAAAGTTGATGCCTTTATAAAGCGACGTACAAAGAAGATTTTGAAGACGATACCTCCGATTGCAAGTGTCCAAATTATAGCAAGCAACGTCCATCCTAATGGGCCACGAAGTGTAATAAGTAGAAAAGGAGTATACGTGCCAGCAATCAATAAATAAATGGCTGAATGATCTAAAATAGTAAATATTTTTTCTACTTTAGGATGATGAATGCTATGTAGCAATGTTGAAAACAAGTACAGTAAGAACATGCTTACACCATAAACAGTAAATGCGACTACAGCTGATGCGGTACCGTGCTTAGAAGCATGAATAATCAATATGATTAAGGCAGGGATGCTTAAAATGGCACCGATACCATGTGTAATTGCATTTGCAATTTCTTCTTTTACAAATTGGGTCATTCGTGTCATTTTTTCAGTCATAATGCAAATCCTTTCTACTATCATAAAATAATATGTCATTTCCCTTACCATATCATACACAAGAGCAATAGAAAATGAAATTTGTATAATTGATTATATTTTTGAATTTTTTTGACAAAAGGCAATGGATTTGTTGACGTTTTCAAACTTTTTTGACAAAATAAAATTATGTAATAGTAGGACAAGGAAACTACTAATAAAGGGGATGGGGAAATGTTTTCAAATATTGGCTTTCCAGGGTTAATTTTAATTTTAGTAGCAGTACTCATTTTATTTGGACCTAAAAAATTGCCGGAAATCGGGAAGGCTTTAGGGGAAACGTTAAAAGAGTTTAAAAAATCAACGAAAGAATTGACAGATGACGCATTTCAAGAAAAGGAAAAGAAAGAAAAACTGTAATGTATTTTCCTTGTAATGGATAAATAAAGTGTGGTGAACGAGATGGAAGATCGGGAAATGAGCGTAGTAGAACATATTGTTGAACTTCGAAAAAGAGTAATATATACGGTGTTATCTTTTGTACTATTTTTAATTATTGGATTTACTTTTACAAAGGATATTTATTTTTGGCTTGTAAAAGATTTACCAATGAAATTAACTGTTCTCGGTCCAAGTGATGTATTGTGGATTTTTTTCTCGATTGCTACAGTATTTGCTATCGTTTGTACAATTCCTTTTGCTGCTATACAAATTTGGTTATTTGTAAAACCGGGTTTACATCCAAATGAACAAAAGATGACAATAATGTATATACCGGTATTGTCTATATTATTTATCGCAGGTTTATGTTTTGGATACTTTATTGTAATGCCGTTTCTATTTCACTTTTTAACTACGATAGGTAATGAAATGTTTAATACGATGTTTACGACAGAAAAGTATTTTCATTTTGTACTTAATTTAACAGTTCCATTTGCGGTGATTTTTGAATTGCCAGTTGTTGTAATGTTTTTAACTAGTATTGGAATACTTACGGCGGAATTTTTAATAAAAATAAGAAGGTACGCTTACGTAGCATTGATTATCATTGCATCTTGTATATCACCGCCTGACTTTTTATCTCATAGTTTAGTTGCGGTGCCGCTTATTTGTATTTATGAAGTAAGTATTGCTTTATCAAAGGTTGTAAGTAAGAGGAAAAAGAAAAGAGAAGAAATGCAGTCGAAAAGTGCCTCGTTATAAAGGCACTTTTTTATTTATTTGTTATACTATAGCTATAAACGTATACAATATATAGAAGAAAAAAATTATAGAATCTCCAAAATTTAGACAAACTTTGCGCTTTTATAAGCTTATACTAAATGTATTAAACAATTGATGGGTAATGAGGTTCCCGTCTCAGGGATATTTAGGACGGGAAGATGGATTAGGTGGAGATGAATAGAGTATAAATCTTCTAGCCATAAGGACTACAGAAATCATATAAGTCTGATTTTACTCCACTTTAAACAACGTCTTACAGCGCAAAGTAGAGGAAGTTCAAAAATCCAATGAAAAAGAGGATTGATATTGTGATTACGAAAAGTTTTTATTTCACTCATTCAACAGGGGATTGTATTAAAATATTCGAAATCCCTGTCCTACAGGCACAGCATCCATTATCGTTTCTAATTCAGTCTCGTCTTCAATTATTTATTGCAAAAATTCAAAAACAAAAACATCCAAGATTTTCATATTCTTTCCGTGAATATTTACAAAATTGTTTGAAGTGGAATGATTATTTAAATGTATATAAAACAAATACTCTTGAAAAAAATGCATGATATAGAGTAGAGACAGGGTTAGGAGCTCTGTCTTTTTCATTTTAGATATAAAAATATAATTAATTTGATGAAATTTCGTTCCAAATTGTTGAAAGCAGTGGGAATACTAGTATAATAACAAGGAGAGCGTATTGGAAAGGGAAGAATATAATATGCAAAAAATTAAAATTGTAACAGATTCAACGGCAGATTTATCACAAGAGGTAATCGAGAAGTATGACATTCATGTTCTACCATTATCAATCTCTGTAAATGGACAAACATATTTAGATCGCGTTGATCTACAACCAGATGAATTTATTGAAGAAATGATTAAATCAGAGGAACTACCAAAAACATCACAACCTGCAATGGGTACATTTGTAGAAATGTACGACAAGTTAGGTGAAGATGGAAGTGAAGTACTTTCCATTCATATGACAAGTGGAATGAGTGGTACTGTAGCAACTGCAAATAGTGCTGCATCAATGACTGATACAAAAGTAACAGTTGTTGATTCTCAATTTATTACACATGCTTTAGCATATCAAGTGATTGAAGCTGCAAAAATGGCAAATGAAGGACGCTCACTAGAAGAAATTTTAAAACGTGTAGATGAAGTAAGAAAGAATACTCGTTTATATGTAGTAGTAGATACATTAGAAAACTTAGTGAAGGGTGGACGTATCGGTAAAGGAAAGGCGTTTATCGGTTCGCTGCTTAATATAAAGCCAATTGCTAGTCTTGAAGATGGTGTTTATAATCCTGTAACGAAAGTTCGTAGCCAAGGCCAAATTGTAAAAACATTAGCTAAGTTATTTGAGCAAGATACAGCTGGAAAAGTTGTAAAGGCTGTTGCAATTCCGCATGCGAAAGCAATTCCTTTAGCTGAAAGTATGAAAGCGGCGGTTGAAAAAGTGAGTGGGTTTGCTCAATCAGAAATTTTCTATACAACGCCTATAATTAGTACTCATACAGGTCCAGGTGCAATCGGATTTATGTATTTAGCAGAGTAATAAAAAAGCTACTTGAAAATATATTTCAAGTAGCTTTTTTATGTAAATAGAAAGTAAGAAATAAGAAGAGCTATACAGGCACTACCGCTAATAATATAGCGAGTCTGTAAATATTCATTCATAGATAACACCCTTTATCCTGCTATTTGCGGACAGTAAAACTCCCACCTCAAAATTTAGCTGGAGCAAAGAGGTTAGGTGGCGGGCTGTCCGTAAAAGCCCGATTGGTGAAGGTTAATAATCAGTGGGGATAAAGAAACTCCCACTGATTAAAATTTCATTATAGGATTTTCTATATTATATGTTGGATATAGAAAATCAGTCGTTACGTTACACATGTAAAGTTTCAATTTTTTCATTTACTTGCTTATCATTTGTTGCGTTACTATAAATAAAAGTTTGGCCTAAAAAGAGTACATGCAGTTGTTCCCATGGTAACATGCGCAAATTCCAATTATTTCGAAGTCTAGTTATTGCTTCACGAGGTGTTTCATCGGCGAGTGCAAAAGCTCCGTAATGCATCGGTATAAAATGCGTAGCGTTTAAATCTAAATAAGCTTGCACAGCTTCTTCAGGTGAAACATGAGATACTTTCATAAACCATTCTGGTTCATAAGCGCCAATGGGCATAAGAGCAATATCAATTAAAAAGCGTTCACCGATTTCTTTGAAACCTTGGAAATAGCCGCTGTCGCCACAAAAATATATGGTTTCCATAGTCGTTTCATTATCAATAATCCATCCGCCCCAGTGAGACGTATTCATATCAAATAAGAATCTTCTCGTCCAGTGCTGAGCAGGTACGAAGTGAAAAGAAACTTCGTTAATTATCGTACTTTCCCACCATTTATACTCTTCTACATGTTTAAATTTCTTACGAGTAAATAATTTTTTTAATCCGATAGGTACAAGATATAGAACATCATCATTCAACTGACGAAGAGTTGAAAAATCTAAATGATCATAATGACCATGTGAAATAAGGACAATATCAATTTTAGGCAGTGCTTCTATAGAGAGTCCAGGTTCTGTAAGTCTTGTAACTAGCTTTAATTTATTGGCCCATACTGGATCTGTTAATATATTAAGTCCATTCGTTTGGATAAGAAAAGTAGAATGCCCAATCCATGTGACAGTCGTTTTTTTTACATTACTTTGCAAAAATGCACTTTGTTTAACGGGTGATTGTTCTACTAAGAAAGAAAAATCTTTTTTGTTTTGCTTTCGTTCTTTACGCCAGCGTAAAAAAGAGCGAATTGATTTTTTTGTACTAACATTATCCATATTTTCATAGCGCTTTGCCATGAACATCACCTCATTTACAATCGTTGTATTTGTATTGTACCGAAATGTTGTTAAGGAATACAGTGTAAAACATGGATTAATGTTTAAGGAATTGTTAAAAAATAGGGAGAGGTATTTACAAAAGTAACAATAAAATTAGTTTTATCAATTCTATTTATAGAAATAATAGTAAAAAAATATATTTTGTCTAGTAATTCGCTTGAAATAAAGAAGTAACATACGTAAATTCGTACGATTTCGTGAACAAATGTAGTAAACAATTTTCTCGTAGTGTTAACTTTTGTTATTATAAACATAACCTATTTAAATTTAGGATAGAGAAAAGAGGTTTATAAATGAAGCGTTATCAAAAAATAATTGGTCTTATGGTTGTATTTTGTCTCTTTGTACTTGCTGGATGTAGTGAATCAGGTTCAAAGCTTCGTAAACCATTAAATTGGGATTTAGAAACTTTCCAATTTACAAATCAAGATGGAAAGCAATTTGGTACAAAAGATTTAAAAGGGAAAGTTTGGGTTGCAGATTTTATGTTCACAAATTGTCAAACAGTTTGTCCACCAATGACTGCAAATATGGCCAAGCTGCAAAAGATGGCAAAAGAAGAGAAGATAGACGTTCAGTTTGTTTCATTTAGTGTAGATCCAGACCTTGATAAGCCGGAAAATCTGAAAGCTTTTATTCAAAAGTTTACAGAGGATACTAGTAACTGGAATTTATTAACGGGATATTCGTTAGAAGATATTACGAAGTTTTCAAAAGATAATTTCCAATCACTTGTAGATAAGCCGGAGAATGGTCAGGTCATGCATGGTACATCATTTTATTTAATTGATCAAAACGGAAAAGTAATGAAAAAGTATAGTGGAATTAGTAATACGCCATATGAAGACATTATACGTGATATGAAGCGATTAGTGGATTAAAAATAAGGGTGCTATGCACCCTTATTTTTTTGCATTAGTCTATGGATAAAATGTCATGTTGTTGGGGAAGTTTCGGCGCCCGAATTTCTAATACGCCGTTTTGATAAGAAGCTTTTGCTGCTTTTTTATTAATTGAATACGGCAACTTAATCAATCTTGATGCTTCTGAAATGGAACGTTCCCGGCGATAATAGTTATGGGATGTTTCTTCTTCTTCTTCTTCTTCGAGTATCTCTTCTTTTACAGAGACTTTTAAGTATTCACTTTGTATTTCAATTTGAATTTGCTCTTTTTGTATACCTGGTAGTTCAGCTGTAACAACGAGTTCTTCACCAACTTCATATAAATCTACAGGGAATGTTAATAAACGGTTTCCTTTTTGGAAAAAATGATTTAAATCAGCGATTACATTGCGAAGAGGTGTTTGCTCGAAGAAATCATCAATTTGCTTTAAGTAATTACGAACCGGTGGGCGAGAAGAATCTTTTTTTTCTTCACTCATGGTATTCCCTCCTAGAAATCAATTTGCAATATCATATGACAAAAGCGGAGAAAGGTGAGTGCCTAGTTTTCATGTTTTCATAAAAAATTGTTAAAAATGTGAAATGGAGTGATTTTTTTATAGTTTTTGGTCGCCATATTCAGTTGATTATGCTAGTATAAATAGGGTTGATATAGTAGTATAGAAACAGAATGAAAACCGAAAGAGGGTAAGAAGTATGTGTGGTTTTGTAGGATGTTTATGTGAAAACCCTAGAGAGTTTTCAGAAACAGAAAAACATCAATTTGAAAATATGAACACGATGATTTTCCACCGTGGTCCAGATGACGAAGGATATTTTCGTGATGAACATGTACAATTTGGCTTCCGCCGTTTAAGTATCATTGACTTAGAGGCAGGACATCAGCCGCTAACTTATGAAAATGATCGATATGTAATTATTTTTAATGGTGAAATTTACAACTATGTAGAATTACGTGAAATGTTACTTGAAAAAGGTGCAACGTTTGCAACACAATCTGATACAGAAGTTATCATTGCATTGTATGCACATATGAAAGAAAAATGTGTAGACTATCTTCGTGGTATGTTTGCATTTATGATTTGGGATCGTGAAGAGAAGAAACTTTTCGGTGCACGTGACCACTTCGGTATTAAACCTTTATACGTCGCACAACAAGGTGATACTACATTCTTCGCATCTGAGAAGAAAAGTATTATGCATGTGATGGAAGATAAAGGAGTTAATCCAACGTCACTACAACATTACTTTACGTACCAATACGGTCCAGAGCCAGAAACATTAACAATTGATGTTAATAAAATTGAGCCTGGTCATTATTTCGTAAAAGAAATCGGTAAAGAGATGGAGATCCATCGCTACTGGAAACCTTATTTCAATGCTTCAAGCGCAACGAAAGAGGAGCATATCCAAGCAATTCGTGATGTGTTATACGATTCAGTAAAAGTGCATATGCGCAGTGATGTACCAGTAGGTTCATTCTTATCTGGTGGTATCGATTCATCTATTATCGCTTCTATCGCAAGAGAAATGAATCCAAATCTTTTAACATTCTCTATTGGTTTTGAACAACGTGGTTTCAGTGAAGTTGATGTTGCCAAAGAAACTGCTGAGAAATTAGGCGTTAAAAACCATAACGTATTCATTTCAGCGAAAGAGTTTATGGATGAGTTCCCAAAAATCATTTGGCATATGGATGATCCTTTAGCAGATCCAGCAGCTGTACCATTGTACTTCGTTGCAAAAGAAGCACGTAAGCATGTAACAGTTGTTCTTTCAGGTGAAGGTGCAGACGAGCTATTTGGTGGTTATAACATTTATCGTGAGCCAAACTCACTAAAAATGTTCTCTTACATTCCTAGCCCAGGTAAGAGCGTTCTAAAAGCATTAAGTGGTGCTCTTAAAGAAGGATTTAAAGGTAAGAGCTTCCTAGAGCGTGGATGTACGCCAATTGAAGAGCGTTACTATGGAAACGCGAAAATCTTCCGTGAAGAAGAGAAAGTTGAATTAATGAAGTATTACAATGAAAGTGTTAACTATATGGATATCACGAAACCATTGTATAACGAGATTAAAGATTATGATGATGTAAGCAAAATGCAGTACATTGACATGTTCACATGGTTACGTGGTGACATTTTATTAAAAGCTGATAAAATGACAATGGCAAACTCATTAGAACTTCGTGTACCGTTCTTAGATAAAGAAGTATTCGATGTTGCATCTAAAATTCCAACTGAATTTAAGATTGCTAACGGAACTACGAAAGCTATTTTACGTGAAGCAGCACGCGGAATCGTTCCAGATCACGTATTAGATCGTAAAAAACTTGGATTCCCAGTACCAATTCGTCACTGGTTAAAAGACGAAATGCATGATTGGGCTATCAATATTATAAACGAGAGTAAAACAGAGCATTTAATCGACAAACAGTATGTATTAAACTTACTGGAAGCACATTGTGCAGATAAAGGCGATTATAGCCGTAAAATTTGGACTGTCCTTGCGTTTATGGTATGGCACCAAATTTATGTTGAGCATAAATACGATACGAATAAGTTCCATGAAGAAACAAAACGTGCGTATAGCTTAGTTTAATTAGAAAAACCTTAAGATCGCATACGGTCTTAAGGTTTTTTTCATAAATAGGAAATATTATTGATACAATAATAGTAAAAGGATGGACGACATATGATTACGTTTGAGAAAGTTACTGTAGAAAATGAAAGCGTTGTTAAAGAAATGTTTAAATCGCATAGTTTAGGTGAGAAAAAGGTACAGTACTGTGTGAAAGTTGATGATACATATATTGGTGTAATAGATTATAGTGTTCAAGAGGAACGAGCTGTTTTATCACAGATAATTATTCATTTTGATTACCAAGGTTACGGTTATGGTGCAAATACGTATTTTACATTTGAAGAAATGATGAAACAAAGAAATGTGAAAGAAATAAAAGTGCTACAAGAGGAATTAACAGAAAAGGCGAAGTCTTTCATAGAGAGTTTTGGTTTTACTTCAGAAGATGAAGAGTATGTAAAGAAAATATAACGATGATTACTTATGCGATAAAATAAATATAAGGCAGGTGGATGTATGACGATGACTTCTGGTCTTGTATTAATTGGAGGGTGCTTTATAGTAGCAGAATTATGTCATATACTCATTCGGAAAAGAATGAGTAAGAAAAAAAAGCCGTATGAATTACAATACGTCCCTGTCTTTTTCATTATGTTTTGTATGCTTAGTACATTACAAAATCTAATGAACTTTCCACCACTTGTGAATGTTTTTTTAAAGTTCGGTTTACTTTATAGTGGTGCTGGAATAACACTTTTATTTATTTTATTTTGCATACGTTATGTTCACTATCAATCGTATATATTTATTTTAAATTGGTTAAAGCAAGATGATAGAAAACGCCTTACATAAGGCGTTTTTTTTATTTGTAATTGTAACAGAACTTGTACATTTCACATAAAATAGGACGAGTAGCAATGCAAACATATTACAAGAAAGGGGCGGGGCAATAAAATGAAACTTGTTATAGACGCAGGGCACGGTGGATATGATTCTGGTGCTGTTGGTAATGGTTTAGTAGAAAAAAACTTAACACTTCAAATTGCTAGACGCGTTCGAGACATTTTAACGGTAAATTACCCAATTACAATTAAAATGACACGTGATAGTGATGTGTTTATTTCTTTATCGGAACGTGCTAATATTGCCAATGCTTTTGGTGCGGATTATTTTATTTCATTTCATATTAATAGCGGCGGGGGTACAGGTTTTGAAAGCTATATTTATAATGCGTTATCCAACAGCAGCACTGCATATGCAAAGCAACAAAAGATGCATACAGCAGTAAATCCTGTATTAACAAAATACGGTCTTCGTGATCGAGGAGCAAAAAAAGAAAATTATGCGGTATTAAGAGAAACCGCAATGGATGCAATTTTAACTGAGACTGCCTTTATTGATACAACGTTTGATGCAAATTTATTAAAAAATCCACAATTTATTGAAGATCTAAGTCAAGCGTATGCGAATGGAATAGCGGCTATTTTTGGAGTAGCTCCAAATCCACAACCTCCTAACCCACAACCGACACCTCAAACGAAGGGAATAGCTTATATCCTTGGGAAAAATGTAAATTTAAGAAATGGTCCATCAACTTCTTCCTCAGTTATTCGTCAATTAAATTCTCCAGAATCTTACGTTGTATATCAGGAAAGTAACGGATGGTTAGATTTGGGGAATGGACAATGGGTGTATAATGATCCTTCTTACATTAATTTTGTAAAGACAAGTAATAGTGATGGAAGTCCGATTGGGGTTGCATATATACAAGGGATGAATGTAAATTTAAGAAGTGGTCCATCAACTACATCTGCAGTTATCCGCCAATTAAATTCTCCAGAATCTTATTTAGTATATATAAATGAAAATGGTTGGTTAAACCTTGGTGGAAATCAGTGGGTATATAATGATCCATCGTATATTAAGTATACTCAATATTAGCAATTAAAATGATAATGCAATATGGATGCGTATCTTTGTTATGTATAACAAAGATACGCATTTTAATAACAACATTTATTTTCATACTTATGCACTATGTTTTAAAAAGAAACATTAGAAAAGCGGATAGAATCTAAATAGTATATATTAAAAAAGTTTTCTGATATACATTGACAATGTATGTAGGATACATTAATCTTTAATTGTTAATGATAATCGATTTCATCTAGGGAGGACATATGATACATACTAAAAAACTAATTATGTTCTGCATTATGATACTCATGGTTGTAATTGCAGGATGTAGTAAAGAAGAGAAAAAGGAAAATGATATATCAGCGAAAGCAAAAGATTCATATACGGTAAAGCATGCAATGGGCGAAACGACAGTAAATGGTACACCTAAAAAAGTTGTTGTTTTAACAAATGAAGGTGCAGAGGCTCTTCTAGCTGTGGGCGTAACGCCAGTGGGGACTACGAAACCACGTGCTGGTGATGAATGGTATCCTCATGTAGCGAAAGAGTTAAAAAATACGGAAGTTGTAGGAACTGAACGTGATATTAATTTAGAAGCAGTAATGAAGCTTAAGCCAGATTTAATTATCGGAAATAAAATGCGTCACGAAAAAATATATGATCAGCTAAAAGAAATCGCACCAACTGTTTATGCAGAAACATTACGCGGTGATTGGAAAGAAAACTTTACGCTTTATACAAAAGCTGTAAATAGAGAAAAAGAAGGGCAAAAAGCTCTTGATGATTATAAAAAACGTATTGAAGGAATGAAAGAGAAGTTAGGCGATAAATTGAATTCTAAAGTTTCTATTATTCGTTTCGTGCCAGGTGATGTTCGTATTTATCAAAAAAACTCATTCTCGGGAGTTGTGTTAAATGATATTGGGTTTAAACGACCACCATTACAAGATAAAGATGATTTTGCGATAAAAGGAATTACAAAAGAGCAAATTCCAAATATGGACGGAGACTACTTATTCTATTTCACGTCTGATAAAGATGCAGATAAGAATAATGAAGGAAATTCGTTAGCAAAGGAATGGACAGAAGATCCACTCTTTAAGCAACTACAGGCTTCTAAAAATAATAAAGTATTCCAAGCAGATGAGGTAATCTGGAATACAGCAGGCGGTATTAAAGCTGCGAACCTTATGTTAGATGATATTGAAAAATATTTCCTTAAATAAATGATAAAATACATCACTTTTACGAAGTGATGTATTTTTTGTTTGTGAAAATACAGAAAATTCCTTCTTTCGGGGTGACATAAGTTGTACAATAAAATCAATCATGTGATAAAGGAGTGGGGAAGAATGAAAGCTACTCATAAAGATTGGATCTTGTTTAATGGGAGAATGATTAATACGAAGGAAGAACAGCCGATGGTCGCATTAGAAGAGCGCGGTTTCCAATTTGGTGATGGTATTTATGAAGTATTTAGACTATACGATGGCAAGCCTCATTTATTAGATTTACATTTAGAACGATTCTTTAACTCTATGGCAGAAATAAAACTAATTCCACCATTTACGAAGGAAGAATTAGTAGAAGAGTTATATCAAATGATTGAAAAAAATCAATTTCAAGAAGATGGGAATGTATATTTACAAATATCAAGAGGTGCACAACCGCGCAATCATGTATATGAATCAGATTTACAACCGACATATTTTGCAAATCTTGTTTCGTTCCCAAGACCAGTTGCTTCAATGGAGGCAGGGATTAAGGTAACAGTAGAAGAGGACATCAGGTGGAAGTTTTGCCATATAAAATCTTTAAATTTACTTCCTAATATTATGATCAAAAACAAAATAAATGAACAAGGATATCAAGAAGCAATATTAGTACGGGATGGCATTGTGACTGAAGGGTGTCATTCCAATTTCTTTATTGTGAAAAATAATAAGTTAATTACACATCCAGCGGATCATTTCATTTTACATGGTATTACACGTCACTACGTGATTACATTAGCGAAAGAGTTACATATCGAAGTAGAAGAACGAGAGTTTTCGTTACAAGAAGTATATGAAGCTGATGAGTGCTTCTTTACAGCGACGCCACTTGAAATATTCCCAGTCATTCAGATTGGTGATGAACAGTTTGGAGCTGGTGAAAGAGGACCAATTACGAAAAAATTACAAGCTGCATATGAAGAGAGTATTCGTTTGTTTAAAGTGACAAATTAATCATGAAGAAAAAAGCTGGTATTCTTCCGGCTTTTTTTCATGATATAATTCAAGCATAGGACAAGTTTTGAAAACGCTGTAAAAAGGGGATTTAATATATGAATTATGAAGATTTTAAAGAAGTAATTCACGGAAGACGAAGTGTTAGAAAGTTTAAAGATCAAGAAGTATCTACTAATGATATAAAAGAAATAATTGATTGTGCGCGTTACGCACCGAGTGATACGAATTCACAAACGTGGGAATTCTTAGTTATCATGAATCGAGAGAAGATTAAAGAAATTGAACAAATGACATGGGATGCATTACATAAACTTGCGGCAAAAGCAGCAGAAAATGGAGAAGAGAAAGCAGGGAAATTACTTACACGTTCTTTCGGACCATATGCAACAGCTTTCTCGGAGGCACCAGTATTAATCGTATGTTTGGCAACACCATATGAATCAAAGTTCCGTGAAAAGATATTTGATCCAATTGCTTTTGTTCCAGATTCAGTTTGGGAAGAAGAAGGGATTAAGAGTAGCTGTTTAGCGGCACAAAACTTAATGTTAGCTGCACATGCAAAGGGACTTGGTACTTGTCCAATGACAGGGCCAGTATTGCTAGCTCAAGATGAACTGCGCCAATATTTACAAATTGAGCCTGAAAAACAAATAAATATGGTTATTTCACTAGGATTTCCGAAAGATAAGCCAAAAAAACTTCCAAGAAAAGAAGTAGAAGAAATCACAACATTTGTTTTTTAAAGTGCTACATAGAAAAGACATTGGACATATCAATGTCTTTTTATTTTTGAGGGGGTATTATATCGATTTGTTGGGCTAAAATGATAAATAAGAAGGAATTACTATTTATTTCATAAAAAAAATTAATGTTCTATTAAGGAAAGTATGATACATTAATCGTGAGCAAGCTTCTATATGTTCATAAAAGTTTTAAAAGTTGTCTTAAAATTTAAAAGTTATTTTTGTATAATAAATTATAATCAAATGACAGGGGGGATGAATTTTGAAAAAATTCATAATCACTGGATTGTCTGTATTGTTATTAGTAGGTTGCGGTGCTCCACAGGAAAAAGAGGACGCGCAATCAAAACAGGAAGAACAAGTTGTAAACGCAAGTGATGAGAATATGGTTGTATTTCCTGAAGGTGCAATGTCAATTGGAGAAGGGAAAGTAAAAGTTATTACTCCAGATGGTACTTCTGAAAATGGCAATATACCGACTGTATTCATTAAAAAGGATACTTTAATTCAGCAAGTTGAATTAGAACTTTCTAATTTTCAAAGTGATAAAGAAACCTTCATATTTGTAGATCAAATGTATACCGATAGACATCAAGTAACTAGTACAACGCAGACAACAGTACAATTAAAAGAAAAGACGCT
This sequence comes from Bacillus sp. AR8-1, assembly GCF_008042345.1. Classification (NCBI taxonomy): domain Bacteria; kingdom Bacillati; phylum Bacillota; class Bacilli; order Caryophanales; family Bacillaceae; genus Bacillus; species Bacillus sp. AR8-1. Next base: position 66,614 of record NZ_QNUB01000041.1, on the reverse strand, counting down.
TGAAACAGGTAGTCATACGATTACTGCAGTTCAGTATGAAAACAATGACCCGAAAGGAAAGGTTATTAGTTTTAATCAAGCAACATTTGAGACAAAGCCTGCGTCTTAATAAGAATAAAAAGTACATTACTTAAAAAAGTAGTGTGCTTTTTTATTTGGACTAGAGTGTGCAAGAGTGAATAACTTGTTTCGTTTTCTAATACGATTAAATAGGAAGAAATCACTTGCTACTACTATGACAGAGAAAGAGGTTGAAGATGTGAATCGGTGTATTCGTATCGTCTTGATTAGTATAATGATGGCAGTAATTTGGTTTACGATACAAGAGGTGATTCAAATTACGTTTAATTACCAAATTCATGACTTAGTAATAGGAGCTAGTTGTTTTACCATTGTGTATCTATTATATCCCGCATTAATGGGCAGTAAGACCTCGCCTTAAAAATCGGTATATGTGAGGAGATTAGGTGGGAGATCAACTGTCCGATTGGTTTAACTAATAATCATTGGAGATGAACAAACTCTCCAATGATTAAAGTTTCACTTTATGATAAACTCGAATTAAGGTAAGTTTTACAAGAAAAATGTAGGTATTTCATTTGAAATGTCGAATAGTACATACGATGTCGTAATAACAAATTTTCTATTGTTTACTGTGAAACAGAAGAAGGAGAGATAGTAGTTATGAAACGAGCTCTTATTAATATTGATTATACATATGATTTTGTAGCGGAAAAAGGTGCTTTAACTTGCGGAAAACCAGGTCAAGAAATTGAGAAGGAAATTGTACATATAACGACGCAATATATTGAAAATGGAGATTACGTTGTCTTTGCGATTGATAAACATGAAAAAAATGATGTATATCATCCAGAATCAAAATTATTCCCACCCCATAATATAGCTGGTACAAGTGGAAGAGATTTGTTTGGGGAATTACAAGATGTATACGAAACATATAAAAATGCTGAAAATGTATATTACATGGATAAAACACGATATAGTGCATTTGCAGGAACCGACTTAGAAATGAAGTTAAGAGAAAGAGGAATAGAAGAAGTTCATCTTGTAGGTGTTTGTACTGATATTTGTGTTCTTCACACAGCAGTAGACGCTTATAATAAAGGATTTAAAATTGTTGTTTATGAAAAGGCAGTTGCATCTTTTAATGCGCAAGGGCATGAATTTGCACTTGGACATTTTAAATCTTGTTTACATGCAGAAGTGAAATGAAAAAGAGGCCTTTAAAAAGGTCTCTTTTTTGCGTTTAAACTGAGACGACATTTTGTTCAATTAATTTTTTTATGAATGGGCTAATATTTTGTGGTAGCTCATTTGAATTAAAAAATTGTACATGTAATGATTCGACTCCATCAGCTTTTAGCAAGCCACCTGTAATATCTTTGCAAAGGTAAGCGATTGTTATAAGGTAAAATTCATCTCCGTTCGTTAATTTCACAAAAAATTATTTACCTGAAAATACAGTTGCTAGCTGAAGTGTACCAATTTCGATTCCGGTTTCTTCAAGTACTTCTCGTTTTCCAGCTGCTTCTATAGATTCACCAAGTTCTACAAAACCTCCTGGAACGCCCCACATGCCATTTCGCCTTTGTTGTAGTAGTATTTGTCCTTGTTCATTGAAAACAGCTACCGCAACGCCTGCTAAATTAAGCGGTCTTGATCCAACAACGTCTCTTAGTTCTTCAATATATCCCATTGCTTGCAACCTCCGTGAGTAATAATATTTTCAAATGAACTATTCGATATTATGTAAATGTTTTCCTTTTATTTGGATGGGTAGTGTAGTCTTAAAGTAAAGTCATAAAAAAATTCAATTGTCAGCTCCCTTTAGGTTATGAAAAAGGGTATATTTATAGAAGAATGTCTAATGAATTTTAAAAATATAGTAGCTTTGTATAGAACTTTTATTAGTTAAGGAAGTGGATGAATGAGCTTATTAACGTATACTGAAGAATTTTTTAATTATGTAAGGGAGTTTTTACTTTTAAGATTTTTACTATTTGCTTTAGTTTTAATCATTATTTCATTTGTAATAAATCGTATTATTGATTGGTTTTTTAGGAAATCAAGCTTTTTTGATGAAGAGGTAGAGCAGACGATTCAAAGTGTAATTCGATCTATTTTTAGATATATCATTATCATCAGTCTTATCATATATTTAATTAGCCAATTTGTAGATATAAAAAGTATTATTGCAGGTGCAGGGATAGCTGGAGTTGTCATCGGTTTTGCAGCACAACAGATGCTAAAAGATGTTATATTAGGCTTTGCAAGATTAGCGGACAAAGAGTTCCGAGTTGGTGATTTTGTAACTTTTAACGGAACAAATTCAGGAACTATTGAAGAGATTAGTATTCGTTTTATGCAAATACGTGAATGGTCAGGAAAACTACTTACCATCCCGCACGGAGAGATTAGAACGGTACAAAATTTTAATAAAGGATGGATGCGTGTAATTGAACGCATCACGGTAAGTTATCAGGAAGATCCAACAAGAGTGAAGGAATTGTTAGAAGAAGTATGTGTTATATGCAATGAAAAATTGAATCAAACTCTTTATAGAGTAGAGGATGACGCTGTTGAACCATTTAAATACGTCGGTGTTACAGACTTAAATCCTAACTTGAAATATGTTGGCTATGAATTTTGTATTACAGGTTTAATAAAGCCAGAAGATTATTTTGAAACTTCTAGACAAGTAAGATTTGAATTAATGTCTATGTTTCATAAGAATCAAGTGCAAATGCCAGCAGCGAATATGGTTGTTACTACTGAAGGTTTACAGCATATCCATGGTGGACAATCTTTATCGGAAAGCTAAAGTAGAATCGTTTGTTAACAAAAATTCTGATTCCAACATTGGATAGAATAACAATAATAAAATGATTGATATAAAGAAAGGGCTGAAGGGATTCGGTTCTTTTTTTATTTATAGAATTTAGAAATTTCTTAATGTTATAATTGTAGTTGGTGATGAGAATGAACTTTGAAGAAAAAGAGATGCATCGTTTAGAAGCATTAAAAGAAATTGCTGAATTATTAAATGAAGCAACAAACTTACAGGATATGTTAGAAAAAGTGTTGCATACATTGTTACAAGTAATGAATTTACAAACAGGGTGGATATTCTTTATTGATGAAAGTGGAAAGCATAGCATGCTTGTAGACGAAAATTTACCAGAGGCTCTTACGTGGCAAGAGAAGAAGCCGATGTGTGAAGGAAACTGTTGGTGTGTAGAACGTTTTGTGAATGGGAGATTAGAAAAAGCGACTAATATTATTGAATGTAAGCGAATAGAAGATGCAATTGAATGTAATTGGGGAGAGACAGAAGATGTTACACATCATGCGACAATTCCGCTTAGGTCTGGATCAGAAAAATTTGGTCTACTAAATGTGGCTGCGCCTCATAAGACTCATTTTTCAGAGGAAGAGTTAGCATTATTAGAATCAATTGCATTTCAAATTGGAACAACAATACAACGTATTCAGTTAGTTGAGAAAGAACGTAAATATGTAGTGGTAGCGGAAAGAAATCGACTTGCACGTGATTTACATGATTCAGTAAAACAATTGTTATTTTCTATTATGCTAACAGCGAAAGGTACTTTGAATATGACGCAAGATAGAGAATTGCAAGAGATGTTAAGTTATATTGGAGAATTATCACAAGAAGCATTACAAGAGATGACTCTATTAATTTGGCAATTAAGACCTGAAGGATTAGAGAAAGGGTTAGCAGAAGCAATTCAAAATTACGGGAAGTTATTAGGAGTTCAAGTGGAAGTTCGAATTGATGGGATGGTTTCAATTGGGGATGAAATAGAAGAAGTTTTATGGCGTATTAGCCAAGAGGCGCTACATAATTGTAAAAAGCATGCTTCGTGTGAAAAGGTACATGTTCTTTTGAAAATAGAAAATAACCAGTTACATTTTTACATAGAAGATAATGGAATAGGATTTATACAAGAGCAAGTAAGGGAGTCAGCACTTGGCCTGAAAAGTATGAAGGAACGTATTCAGTTAATGAAGGGGTCGTTTCAAATTATAACAGAGCTGAGAAAGGGTACAAAAATAGAAATTCAATTGCCGATTTGAAGGGGAGAATAAGATTGAAGATTAAATTGCTACTAGTTGAGGATCATCATATCGTTCGAAGAGGACTTGTATTCTTTTTGAAAACGAGAGAAGAATTTGAAATTATTGGGGAAGCGGAAAATGGCGAAGAGGCATTACATTTCGTGCAAAAAGAAAGACCGGATGTCGTACTAATGGATGTATCGATGCCGAAAATGGATGGAATTGAGGCAACAAAACGTCTAAAGCAATACGATGAGACGATAAAGGTACTTATATTAAGTAGTTTTTCAGAGCAAGATTATGTTATACCAGCACTTGAAGCTGGAGCAGATGGTTATCAATTAAAAGAAGTACAACCTGAGCAACTTGTCGCTTCTATTATTGCAGTACATCAAGGAAATGCGAATTTTCACCCGAAAGTAACACCTGCATTAATGGGGCGTACCGCAGTAAAGAAGGAAATAGAAAATCCTTTTTCAATGTTAACGAAAAGAGAGCAAGAGGTACTTCGCGAAATTGCGAAAGGAAGAAGCAACAAGGAGATTGCAGCAGAACTTCATATTACAGAACAAACTGTGAAAACACACGTTTCAAACGTTTTAGCTAAATTGGAAGTGGATGATCGTACGCAAGCCGCATTATACGCAGTGAAACATGGGGAGGATTATTCATAAGCATGAATAATTCTGTTATATCGTATGACAGAATACATAGGAGCAATTAAAATTTATAGTAATCCCTAATATAGGTTTTTCTTCTTTCAATAATTAGGTACAATAAAGTTAAACTAATCGGTTTTTACAGGATAAAGCTACGATAGAAGAGGAGGATATGCTATGCCTGGTACAAGGAGTGGGATTGGAAAGATTCAGGCTTCGTTAAATGGTTTATCACCGAAATTGCGAAGTATTGCCGAACATATTTTGAAACATCCACAAGATGTTGTACATAAATCTATTACAGAATTAGCTGAAGTTACGAGTAGTTCCGAAGCGACGATATTCCGCTTATGTAAACACCTTGGTTTGCAAGGTTTTCAAGATTTAAAGATTACATTAGCTCGTGAAATTGTACATACACCGATGCAAAATATTCATGAAGAGGTATCAGCAGAAGATAGTATGGTAACTGTTGCTAAAAAAGTTTTTCATTCGCATATTACAGGACTGCAAGATACTTTACATTTGCTAAATGAAACAGCACTTGAGCAGGCTGTACGAGCTTTGCAAGAAGCAAGGCGAATTGAGTTTTATGGAAATGGTGGCTCTGGTATTATTGCGATGGATGCGTATCATAAGTTTATGAGAACGGGTATTTCTTGTATCGCTCATACTGATTCGCATTTTCAAATTATGGGAGCAGGTTTACTCTCGGAAAATTCAGTTGTTATTGGCATTTCTCATTCTGGTAGCAATAAAGGGTTACTTGAAGCGTTAGAAGTAGCGAAAGCAAGAGGGGCCAAAATTATTGCGATTACGAGCTATAAGAAATCAGCATTAAGTCAGCTTGCTGATATAACGTTATATACATCAACACGTGAGACTGAATTCCGTACAGAAGCAAGTTCATCACGATTAGCACAGTTAAGCTTATTAGATACTTTGTATGTAGGGTTGTCGTTGCAGCGACAAGAAGAAACACTAAAAAATTTACAAAGTATACGTGAAACGATTTCGATGAAGCGAATATAAAAAAGCTCTTCAAATGAAGAGCTTTCAGATTGTAGACAAACTATTTTTGGAGAGTTCAAATGCTAAAAATAGTTTGTCTCGTATTTTATGGATAATTTATCTAATTGTATTTATATGTAGTGCTTTCTATATATAATTTACTATAAGTGAGGAAGGTGTCTTATGAAAATATCCGTTTATGTTGCAAGTGCATTTAGCAAGGATCATAAAGGCGGAAATAAAGCAGGAGTGGTATTTATTGAGAATACAAATACATTGACCACTACTCAAAAAATGACAATAGCGAAACAACTGGGTTATGCGGAAACCGCATTTATATCAGAATCTGAAATTGCTGATTATAAATTTGAGTATTTTACTCCAAAAGAAGAAGTTGATTTATGTGGTCATGCCACAATTGGCTCTTTCGCGATACTGATGCATTTAAATAAAATTTTCAAGAATCGCTATACGATTGAAACGAACAGCGGTGTTCTTACTATTACCATAACAGATGACATTATATTCATGGAACAAAATAAACCGATATTCTATGATTTTGTATCTCCAAATGAGTTCACCGACTGTTTTGACATTAAAGATATAGACAATAAATACCCAATCCAAATTGTCTCCACGGGCTTAAAAGATATTTTAATTCCTATAAAAAGCGAAACACAATTACATGCACTGCAACCTAATTTTGAAAAAATTAAAGAAATCAGCAAGTATTATAATGTTGTTGGGATGCATCTATATACTTTTAATGACAATCGAATTATATGCAGAAATTTTGCTCCACTATACGACATTAATGAAGAAGCAGCGACTGGAACTTCAAACGGTGCATTAGCTTGCTACCTTTATGAACAGCACTATTTGCAAAAAGAAGTCTATGTATTTGAACAAGGTTATTCTTTACACTCGCCTTCCGAAATATTAGTTAAATTAGCAACCAATAGCAAAAATAAAATAGAAAAAGTTTATGTTGGCGGTAAAGGCTATTACTGTGAAACTAAGTGTTTAAATATAGAAAATATTGAGTGAAGAGCTTTTTTATCGATGAGAAGTTTGTTACTTTATTTTCTTTTAGAAATGTATGACTTACTTATAGTCAGTGATAAACTCTCATTTTTAAAAATTTAAAATAAAGACCGATTTGTGTAATAATTCAAATATTGTTCATAATTTCACAAATTGTTTATGAAGTGTCATGTTATGATGAAGATGTAAAGATGATTGAACACTTAAATTTGGTACAATAACTAGCCAAAGTAGTGAGGAAAGTAGTTGTGAGATAAACTCATTAAAACGCTAAAACACTAAAGGGGAGATCACATATGAAAGCAGTAGTGGTTAATAAAAACAGCAAAGCAAACATCGAAGTGATTGAAAAAGAATTACGTCCGTTACGCTCAGGCGAAGCGTTAGTAGATGTAGAGTATTGTGGAGTTTGCCACACTGATTTACACGTTGCGAATCATGATTTTGGTAACACTGATGGCCGTATTCTTGGTCATGAGGGTGTAGGTATTGTTACGAAAATAGCTGATGATGTTAATTCGCTAAAGATAGGTGACCGTGTAAGTATTGCATGGATGTTCCAATCTTGTGGACGTTGTGAATATTGCGTAACTGGTAGAGAAACATTTTGCCGTGAAGTTAAAAACGCAGGTTATTCAGTAGATGGTGGTATGGCTGAACAATGTATCGTTACAGCTGATTATGCGGTAAAAGTACCAGAAGGATTAGATCCTGCTCAAGCATCATCAATTACATGTGCTGGTGTAACTACATATAAAGCTATTAAAGTATCAGATATTAAACCTGGTCAACCTATTGTAATCTATGGCTGCGGTGGATTAGGTAACTTAGCTATCCAATATGCTAAAAATGTATTTGGTGCAAAGGTAATCGCAGTAGACATTAATGACGACAAATTAGCCTTAGCGAAAGAAGTTGGTGCTGATATGACTATCAATCCAATTTCTCAAGGTCCTGCTGATAAAATTGTTCAAGAGGAGCTTGGTGGCGCTTATGCTGCGGTAGTAACAGCAGTCTCTAAAGTAGCCTTTAACTCAGCAGTTGATGCAGTACGTGCTTGCGGTAAAGTAGTTGCAGTAGGGCTACCAGTAGAAACAATGGACTTAAACATCCCGCGACTTGTACTGGATGGAATTGAAGTAGTTGGTTCTCTAGTGGGTACTCGTAAAGATTTGGAAGAGGCGTTTATGTTTGGGGCAGAAGGAAAAGTAGTGCCGGTTGTTCAAACTTGTTCGCTAGATAAAGTACAAAATGTATTCGAAGAAATGGAACAAGGTAGAATTCAAGGGCGTATGGTAATTGATTTTAAAAAACATAATTGTGATTGCAAATAATTCACTTTAAATATAAAAAGCATGAGTCTAGCAAAGGACATGTAAAAAAGTTAAACAGCATAAGAAGATGATCCCTGTATTTAATAGGGATCATCTTCTTTATTTTCTACTAATATCGATGCCAATTAATACTTGATTAATGAGAAATGATTAAAGGTTTACTTTATTTGCAAACGAAAAGGAATCTTTATGTTTAACAAATTTTTTATGATCTGGAACGTTTTGAATTGCTACAATTTGCGAATCTCTTGCTTTCAGTGCATCTTGAATCCCGATGGTCATAAGCTTAATAAATAGAATCGTAATAAAGAATGAAGCGAGAGTATAAAAAATAATCCACCATGAAAGATTCATTTCATTACGATTTAATCCAATAAGACCTGCCCAATCATTAGATAGAGAAACAGGTTTGAGCACTCCGTCATAGAGTTCACGCATTTGTATGCCGCCAATTACAATGTTAAGCAACGCTAAATGGATAACGAGTATGAGTGTTTGGACGATATGTTCCATAAATAATACAAATAAGCGGTCAAGTAATAAGACTCGTAAGTGTTTTTTAATAATATGAAAACGACTAGCCCCCAGTAATTGTGAACTTAAGATGTAATCTTGTTTCATAAATTCATCAACCTCTGAGGATATGTATAAAGAAAGTGTAGGCAGAGCGACGAAAATAAGTACGAGTACTTGATAAAACGTAAATGAAATATTTGGATCTACCCCATCAGCATTTGATGTGATTATAATATTAACGGGCGTGATGAGTATGAATGCGATAAATAGAGTTGGAATATAATAAAAAACTTCTGAGCATGACTGGAAAAATCTCTTGAGTTTTGGAGCATATAAACTTAAGAGGATTCCTATACATGTTCCGCATAAAATTCGAAAGAAGCTAATTGCTACGGCTAATAAAATAGTGAATTTTGCTCCTTCTACAATTTGTAAGAAAACAGACTCTCCAAAACGATCAGATCCAAAAGGTGGAATTAACGATGGCGGAAAGGGGGCCTTTCCAAGTAATTCGTTATTGTCATTGTAAAGTAACTGAGGAGGTTTTGGGATGTTATCTTTAAAGAACCAACTATAAATAAAACTAGCTGAAATAAGTATGAATAGATAAGTAAAGCCGATTAAAAAGCGTTTTGATTTCCAAATAGATTTCATAATGATACTCCTTTCAATTGCTTTTTCCATCTATTCATCATGAATGAGACTATTTGGAAAATGGCATAAAACGGTAAAATAATCATAACAAGTATGATAAATGCAGCGGGAGGTGAAACAAACGCCTTATTAAATAGAAATTGAATAATGCCTTCCATATTAAAAACAAATTCTAAAATGAATAAATTAGAAAGTAAGAAAACAAAAATCGTTTTTAAATGGTGAAAGAAGTGGATAGATATATTTTTGAATAAATGAATGCAGAGTATATAACTTGATGAAAGACCTTTTCCATATGCAACCTCTACGTAATGTTTTCCTTCTTCTTCTTTTATGTATAACACCATCATCCGAAACATTTGTAATGTAGGTAAGACAGCTAATGATAAAATAGGGAGTAAATAAGCTCGATTTTCATTAAAAGAAATAATAGTGACAGGAGATTCCCCGAATTTTTGAAGTACCCATATGAAGAATATTTGCAAACAAATCATCATCATCATATCAGGGACAGCTTCTAATATGAACACAATTCGGTTTATCCATTTTTTTATATAATCTTTCGCTAAAAAATAAAAAAATGCCATGCTAGATGATAGAAAGAGAGCAAGAAAAAAGGCTAAAAATAATATAGTAAATGAATATAGGTAAGGTTCTAAAACAGTTGGAAATAATGGTGTTTTTTTGAAATGGCCAAACTTCGGGTCTGATCCTATAATCACTAATGATTCAGGGGAGAAGACCTGTTTTAACATGGTAACGATCTGATTAAAAAAATAAATTGGTTGAAAGGTAAACCCTTGTTGAGTGATAAATAAATAAGGTAAATTTAATAATAGTAAGAGTGATAAAAGAATTGATGAAAGCTTAATTGTGAATTGAGATATTTTATTTAACATTAAATCCCTCCGACATCTTTTTACAACATTATACAATAAATTCTATATTATTGTTTTATTTTTCTGAAAAATAAAAATACTATTAAATTTTATAGTATGTAAGATATATTTACAAGATAAAAAAGTGATAGCAGGGGGGCCGCGCTCTATGTTTATCAAGATAAAAGGACTAGTGAATCTAAAACAATAAACAAGAGCAAAATGCACAGAATTCTCATTCTGCGGGTAGTTACTTTTCTTGGCTTGATGGTTATGTAACGTGATCCCTAAAAATGAATATTGCTTTTCAACGCTTTTTCATGCAAATGAGTAGAACGTATGGAGGACTATGTATGTGTTGTTAATGAGAGGAAAGAGTGTATTGCGTAAAGAAGATAACGTAATTTTACCGCACGGAAAAGCTAAATTTAGTATATAAGTGAAATGGAATGAGGGGATTTACTTTTTGTTGTGAAAAAAATTTTCTTTTTATAACTTGATAAATGAAAAAATATTTTATATACTAATTCATGTAAACGGTTTACTAAATCGTATTTTGCTAGAAATGAAGGGAAGATTCGCATGGAAACAAGGGGGAGAGTAATCGGGATTGATATCGGTACCACAAGTACAAAAACGGTTGTGTTCACAGAAAAAGGAAAAGTCATTGCATCACATGCAATCGATTACCCAATTATTCAACCGAATGTAGGATGGGCTGAGCAAGATCCTGATGTAATATGTGCCGCTGTATACAAAAGTGTAAGCGTTGCCATTGAAAAAGGTAATGTATTACCAGAAGATATTTCTTCAATCGGTATTAGTACAGCTATGCACGCATTAATTGCAGTAGATGAAAATGGTGCGCCATTAACGCGTTCTATCATTTGGGCAGATAATCGAAGTACGAAGCAATCAGAAAAATTATTACAACAAATGAATGGGCATGAAATTTATAGACGTACAGGTACACCGATTCATCCGATGTCACCACTTTCTAAATTGTTATGGATGAAAGAAGAGGAACCAGAGTTATATACAAGTGCCTATAAATTCATTTCCATTAAAGAGTATGTGATTTACCAATTATTTTCACGCTACGTAGTTGATTATTCGATTGCTTCTGCTACAGGGTTATTTAAATTAGAAACATTAAACTGGGATGAAGATGTTTTGACTATGTTACATATGTCACCAGAACAATTATCAACCCCTGTACCCACTACATATATTTTATCAGGTATGAAGCCAGAATTAGCACAGAAGATGGGGATAAGTGCAGAAACACCAATTGTCATCGGAGCAAGTGATGGGGTTCTTGCAAATGTAGGAGTTGGTGCGATATCACCGGGTGCGGCTGCAATTACGATTGGAACGAGTGGTGCGGTTCGAACAATCTCATCAAATATAAATACAGATGAGAAAGGGAGAACGTTTTGTTACGCATTAACAGATGAGCACTGGGTAATCGGTGGTCCAACGAATAACGGCGGAATATTACTGAGATGGTTACGTGATGAATTTGGTAGTCCAGAGCAAGAAGTAGCAAGAAAGCTCGGCATTGATCCTTATGATTTATTAATTAAATATGCAGAAAGCGTACCAGCTGGAGCGGATGGGCTATTGTTCTTACCTTTCTTATCTGGAGAACGCGCACCTTACTGGAATGCAAACGCTCGTGGTACATTCTTTGGAATCAATCTTCAACATAAACGAGAACATTTTATACGTGCAGTGATGGAAGGTGTTTGTATGAGTGTATATTCAGTAGCACTCGCAATCAGGGATTGTACAGGGCCACTTACTGAAATACGAGTTTCAGGAGGGTTTGCAAAATCTGCATTTTGGAGACAAATGTTGTCCGATATGATGGGAAAAGAATTGCTTGTACCTGAAAGTCATGAAGCATCTGCGCTTGGGGCAGCGGCAGTTGCTTTATATGCTGTAGGAAAAATTGATTCTCTTGAAGAGGTAAAGGATTGGATTGATATTGTCCATCATCATGTACCGAATAAAGAAAATACGGCTATATATTTAGAAATGTTTTATATGTATGAACGACTTTACAATCGCTTGAAAGAAGAATTTGATTGTATAGCTGCTTTCCAACGTAAACAATAGGGGGATTGGGAGAAATGGTAGTTGGGATCGTACTAGCGGCAGTTGTCATACTACTTTTACTTATTACGGTAGTAAAATGGCATCCATTTGTCGCATTAATTTTAACAGCAATTGGTGTAGGTTTAGCAATGGGAATGCCTTTAATTGGAACTTCACCAAAAGATCCAGGGATTATTGATTCTATTAAACTAGGGCTTGGTAATACGTTAGGCTTTTTAGCGATAGTTTTAGCACTAGGAACGATGCTTGGAAAAATGATGGCCGAATCTGGCGGTGCTGAACGTATCGCTAACACATTAATTAATCGTTTTGGGAAGAAACGAGTTCACTGGGCGATGATGTTCGTTGCATTTTTAGTAGGGATTCCGGTATTTTTCCAAGTTGGATTCGTCCTATTAATTCCGTTAGTATTTACAATTGCGTTAGAAACTGGGGTATCACTTATTACAATCGGTATTCCGCTAGTAGCAGGACTGTCAGTCGTACACGGACTTGTCCCACCGCATCCAGCGGCAATGGCGGCAGTGGGTATTTTTAAAGCAGATGTAGGGAAGACAATTTTATATGCGTTAATTGTCGGACTTCCAACTGCAATTATTTCAGGTCCACTTTACGGGAAATGGATTGGTGCTCGTATACATAAGGAAGTACCATTAGATATAGCGGAGCAATTTATTGAAAGAGATAAGAAGAAAGAACTTCCTAGCTTCGGAAATACATTGTTTACTATTTTACTTCCAGTATTTCTTATGCTTGGTGCATCCATTGCTGAAGTAGCGTTACATAAAACGAGTCAACTTGCACAAGTGTTACACTTTATTGGAGATCCAATAGTCGCTTTATTAATTGCAACGATTTATTCTTTCTTTAGCCTTGGTTATGCAAAAGGATTTTCTAAAGATAAAGTATTACAATTTACAAATGATTGCCTTGGGCCAATTGCAAACATACTGTTAGTAATTGGTGCTGGTGGTGCATTTAATAAGGTATTATTAGATTCTGGAATTGGTACTACAATTGCTGAAATGGCGAAAGAATCACATATTTCACCAATATTACTTGGATGGGGAATTGCTGCACTTATCCGAGTTGCGACAGGATCGGCAACTGTTTCTATGATGACAGCAGCTGGTATTGTTGCGCCGATTGCAGCAAGTACACCAGGTGTAAATGTTGAATTATTAGCACTTGCAACAGGTGCAGGGTCATTAATTTTATCACACGTGAATGATTCAGGATTTTGGATGATTAAAGAGTATTTCGGAATGACTGTGAAAGAAACGTTATTAACATGGACTGCAATGGAGACTATATTATCTGTAGTAGCACTTGGGCTAATTTCGATATTAAATATATTTGTATAGAATAGGAGATTGATTAATATGAAACTAGGATTAATTGGATTAGGAAAAATGGGATTCCCATTAGCTGAACACTTACATGAAGACAAGCATGAAGTAGTTGTATACGATGTAAATAAAGAGCTTGTAGAAAAGGCAGGAAAACTAGGAATTACTGCACGTCATACATTAAAAGAAATGATCGCTGAATTAGAAGCTCCTCGTACGATCTGGGTAATGGTGCCTGCAGGAGAAGTTGTAGAGTCAGTATTAAAAGATGTGTATCCGTTATTAGATGAAGGTGATATCGTTATTGAAGGTGGAAATTCATTCTATAAAGATACGTTACGCCGTGCTGAAGAAGCAAAAAGCTTCGGATTACATTATGTAGATATCGGTACATCTGGCGGTGTAGAAGGAGCTAGATACGGTGCTTGTTTAATGGTTGGTGGAGAAAAAGAAATTTACGACCAATTAGAACCTTTATTTAAAGATTTAGCAGTAGAAAATGGCTATTCTTATACTGGCCGCGTTGGTAGTGGTCATTTCTTAAAAATGGTTCATAACGGTATTGAATACGGCATGATGCAAGCAATTGCTGAAGGATTTGAAGTACTAGATAAGAGTGACTTTGATTTCAATTATGAAGATGTTGCAAAAGTATGGGCGAACGGATCAGTAATCCGCGGTTGGTTAATGGACTTAACTGAAAAAGCATTTGCAGATGATCCTAAACTTGATGGCATTAAAGGTGTAATGAACTCTTCAGGAGAAGGGAAATGGACTGTTGAAACTGCGCTTGAGTTACAAGCAGCGGCACCAGTAATCGCGATGTCATTATTTATGCGCTATCGTTCTCAGGAAGATGATACATTCCATGGAAAAGTAGTTTCAGCACTACGTAATCAGTTCGGTGGACATGAAGTTGTAAAAAAATAAGGATGTTTTTGAAAAGAAACTTGTGCATAAGCGCAAGTTTCTTTTTTATAGTTTAAGAAATTACTAATTTAAAAATACCAATCAATCATCGTTTTTTTGTCACAAATGACAGCTTCAACATTCATTGATTGAACAATATATTCTATATTTTCTTCTTTAGCTAATAATAAGGTTGTAAAGGAATCGTATATACTCATAAACGCATACTCATTGTCTTCTCCAGTAATAATTAACTCATTATTGCTAATGTCCCAAATATCTAATGGAGTAGTATTATTTACCTGTAATAATCCGTTTGTATCAAGAATTGGTTCAGAGAAATATAGATTTTTTGCACCTTTAGAACCGAGGAGTTTAAGTAATTTGTGTAATAAAAATATAGACGTATAATCTTCTGTTGGATAATAAAGATCTTTTTTTAAGTTTGAATGTAGCTTTTCAGCTAAATCCTCTCTTTTATATTCTTCTGAAAAGGCACTAATGGAAGTCAACATGGCCATTGCTAGGTCTGCGTATGAATGTAATCCACTACAAGACATCATTTCTTTCCAAGAAACGGATTTCCCATTGTGAATGATTTCTTCAGCGCTAGGATAGATGTGCTCATATGGTCTTTTTCTCACAGACTTTTCCCATCCTAAAGGCATTTGGACAAATGGATGTAGCAATATAGCTGCAGATTTAAAATTACTTGGTAGTTGTTCTAAAATTGGTGATTTGTCATTTAGCCAAATGTAATCCAACAAAATATAACCTCCTCTTATACTTTGAAATGTACGGATTCCCGTATTATGTTTTTTTGTATTGATTGTATCAAATATAAAGCGAAGCATGAAATATGTCCCAACATAAAAGTAAGAATAAATAAAATGAAGTTTTCATAAATAGTAAAAGGGTGCTTATGTCATCAGTATAGCTAAAAAATGTTGTTACATATGAGAAGAGCGTGTTAATAAAATATGAGGTGGTTAAATGGGAAATGAGCAAGTGAAGTCTGTAAAGGAAGAAAAAAAGTTATGTCTTTGTATGATTGTCAAAAATGAGTCTAGAATTATGGAAAGATGTTTAAATGCAACAAAATCAATTGTAGATTATGTTTCTATTTGTGATACTGGATCGACGGATAATACGCCTGAAATTATAGAAAATTGGTGTAAGGAAAATGAGATACCTGGGACAGTTCATCATGAGCCGTTTAAAAACTTTGGTTATAACAGAAGCTTAGCAGTTTCATTAGCGCAAAAAACATATCCAGAAGCGGATTATTTATTAATATTAGATGCGGATATGATTTTAGAGGTTGATCCGAATTTCGATAAAACGAGCTTAACGGAAGATCATTATCTTACATTGCAATATGATGTTCATATTAAATATTGGCTTACACGTCTATTAAAAGCTTCTTTACCATGGAAATCTGTCGGTGTTACTCATGAGTATTGGGATATAGATCGCTCAAAAGTTGGAGCGAATTACAATACGAGGGTAGATCGGTTAGAGACTCTTGTCGTGAATGATCCCGGAGATGGCGGGAGTAAAGCTGATAAATTTGAAAGAGATGAGAGGTTGTTGTTACAAGGAATAAACGACCCAGAAACAACGCCAGATTTGCATATAAGATATTTATTTTATTTAGCCCAAACTTATTTTCATTTAAGTCAATTTGAAGATTCGATTAAATGGTATAAAAAACGAGTGGAAGCAGGGGGTTGGGTTGAAGAGGTATTCTATTCGTTATTGCGAATAGGGTTTTGTTATGAGCAGTTAGCAAATCGTTCAGCAAATAAACAAAATGAAGTGACAGATGCTGATGAAAAAGAAACTGTTAAAGGGCAAGAAGAGAAATATTTAGCATTAGCTGTTTTTTATTTTCAAAAAGCGTGGGAATATAGACCAACTCGGGCTGAACCATTATACCAACTTGCAAGGTTGTATCGATTACGATCTCAAAACAATATTGCTTTGATGTATGCTCTGCAAGGGAAGGAAATTCCTTTTCCAAAGGATGATCTTTTATTTGTAGATTATCATGTGTATGATTACTTATTTGACTATGAAATTTCTATTAGTGCTTTCTATATACCTCATAAAAAACATTTAGGGGCCGTGTCGCAAAAGTATTTGGAATCGATTAAAGAAGAGATTCCATTTCATATAGCAAATGTAGTAGAGAATAATGCGAAATTTTATTAAATACATTTTCGGTTAAAGGAGTAGTGGAGTAATCATGGAATTAATGCGATGGGCGATTGAACTAGGAGAATCGGTGCATGGAAATACGTATGAAGAATTGATGCCACTACTAGACTATTATTATGACCGTGATCATTTAAAAGCGTATTGTATCGCAAATCTTCTTTTAAACATGGATGTATTAGATGAACATCGTGAAAGAATCGAATTAAGAAGATGCATCGCTGCTTATTATGCTGGATTATATAAAGTAGCAAGAAAACATGCAAATGAGTTAGTGCTTAAACATCCGGATGTAGATTTATATAAAAATAATTTAAAATTAATGGAAGCTTATTTGAATAAAGAATATGATTATTGTCTTTTTATATGCCCAAAGACATACGGTAGTTTCATAGATGTTGCGCGAGCTTTAAAGTGGCGGTTGGAGCAGGAGGGAAATACAGTAATTATATCAGAAACAATACTAGAAAATGTAAAGAATACAGTTGTTTTTGGAGCACATACATACGCATATAACCCGAATCTTCTTCCGAAAGATGCAATTATTTATAATTTAGAACAGCTATACGAAGGAAGTCCATATGCGCACCCCCTTTATTTAATATTATTAAAAGATAGAGTGATTTGGGATTATAGTAAACAAAATATAGAATGGCTAAAACAAAAAGGGGTAGGAAAAGAAATAAAACATGTAAAAATGAACTATGCTCCAACTTTGGAAATAAAAAAAGATGCATTTGAAGATGACATTACTGAAGATATTGATATTCTGTTTATAGGTGCTCTTAATCCGAGGCGGCAAGCTATTTTTGATCATCTAAAAGCGATTGCCCCAAATTTAAATATAGTTTTTAAAAATAATGCGTGGGGAATTGTTAGAAATGAATTGATTGCTAGAGCTAAAATTATATTAAATATTCATTTTTACTTATCAGGAATTCTTGAAACACCTCGCGTGTCTTATGCAGTCGCAAATAAGAAATTTATTATTTCCGAAAATAGTAATCCAGAAGATGAGGTAGAGTGGCCGGGAATTGTATTTACTCCGTACGAAAAAATAATTGAAAACGTAATGAAATATATAGAATTACCAGAAGAACGGAAAAAATTAGCGGGAAAAGCATATAATCATTTTGAAGCAAATGAAAGTTTAGGTACATTGAGTCTGAGAGATGAAACGAAGTAATTGTGCGAAACTCATACGAAAGTATGAGTTCTTTTTTGTTTATCATACTATTTTATGAAACAAGTTAACTCTTTATATTGTGTTTTGTATAGAAATTTCTGATAATATATAAGTAGAACTTGAAAACAAAGGGGAGAAATAATCATGAAACTAGTCGTTATTAACGGTACACCAAGAAAATTTGGTAGAACTCGCGTGGTGGCAAAATATATTGCGGATCAATTTGAAGGGGAATTATATGATTTAGCAATTGAGGAGTTACCTTTATACAATGGAGAAGAGTCACAACGTGATTTAGAGGCAGTAAAAAAATTGAAAACGTTAGTGAAAGCTGCGGATGGGGTTGTATTATGTACACCAGAATATCATAATGCGATGAGCGGTGCGCTGAAAAACTCTTTAGATTACTTAAGTAGTAGTGAATTTATTCATAAACCAGTTGCGTTGTTAGCGGTTGCTGGTGGCGGTAAAGGTGGAATAAATGCATTAAACAGCATGCGAACGGTCGCTAGAGGTGTTTATGCAAATGCCATTCCAAAACAAGTTGTGCTTGATGGATTACATGTGCAAGATGGTGAACTTGGGGAAGATGCCAAACCATTAATTCATGATGTAGTTAAAGAATTAAAAGCATATATGAGCGTATATAAAGAGGTGAAAAAGCAACTAGGAGTGGAGTGATATGTCCTCACTTTATCATGATTCTCGATTGTATTACATTCTAGGGGCCAATAGTCTATCTGCTATTGGTTCCGGAATTGTTATGATAACGATTCCGTGGCTGTTAATTAAAGAGAGTGGAGGAGAGACAACGTTTGGTTATGTTTCTATCATTGCAACCCTCATTATGTTTTTATTAACACCATTCATTGGGCAAAGTATTGATCGTTTTTCAAGAAAATCTTTATTGCTATGTAACGAAGGAATCGGAATTGCCGTAATTGGAATAATGGTTATATGGGGATTTGCTGGGCAACCTTATCATTCTATTCACTATATTCTTATTTATATAGCCGGATCATTCTACTATTTATTATTTTATCCTACAATATTTGCGTTCAACCAAGAGATATTTCAAGCGGAACATTATAAAAGTTTAAGTGGAACGATGGAAATACAAGGACAGTTAACACAAGTTATTTCTGGAGCGGCCGCGAGCTTCTTAATTGAAATTGTATCTTTGAAGTGGATTTTGTTAGTAGACATGTTAACTTTTGCTGGAGCATTTTTTCTTTTCTTATGTATACCGTACGTAAAGAAAAAAGAAGTGAAAAGAAAAATAACATTTAAGAAGCAATTGTTTGAAGGAATTCACTTTATGAAAAAACGTCCTAAGCTCTTTTGGTTCTTACTGGCTACTTATATGCCGTTTATAGGTGTCATGATGGCAAATTATTTAATACCCGTGTATATTTCGGATATACTCAAAGCCAATGCCTCTGTATACGCAGTAGAGGGCACGATGTACGGTGTCGGAGCGGTTGTTGCAGGAATTTGTATTCCACTCATAATGAAATATGTCAAAACAGAAGTTTCAATCGTTATGACGATGTTCATTTATGTAATTTCAATTACCGCAATGAGTATTGAACCTTCCGTAATGTTGTTATATGGACTAGCGATTTTTCATGCAATTGGAAATGCGGGGACAAGAGTGGCGAGAAATGTATTGATGATGGAGGAAATTCCAAATGAAGTAATGGGACGTGTAGACAGCTTATTTCGCCTAATTGGTACTGGAATACGAATTTTATTATTAATGTTGTTTACAGCGGGTGTATCTAAAGTGGGAGTCATGCTGCCGTTTTACGTACTAAGCTGCATATTGATCTTCTCATTAGGAATCGCTATTTATTATGTACTATCACAACGTAAAGTAGCGGCGCATGTTTCTAATAAATCAATCGTTTGAAAAAACACTTCTGCCTCCCTTTCTTTTTCTATATAATAACAAGAAAGGGAGTGAATACTTATTTATGAACAAATGGATCTTTCTTATAATTTTATTATTACCGCCACTATACATCATTTATATGACGTTTCGAATGAACAAAGTTGCTCGTGAAAAGTTGAGCTATCACTCTCCGTACGTTCTTATACTGGGTGCAAAGTTATTTGGAGATAGACCGTCTTTATCTCTTCAAAATCGTTTGGATGTAGCGTTGGAGTATTTATTTTCCCATCCTGAAGCGAAAGTAATTGTTTCAGGTGGTCAAGGAGAAGATGAAGATATACCGGAAGCTCATAGCATGAGAAATTATTTAATGGTACACGGTATAGATGAGAGTCGTATTTTAATAGAAGATCAATCTACAAATACGTATGAAAACTTAAAATTTAGTATGGATTTATATAATGTGAAACATGCGGTAGTTGTAAGTAATACATATCATTTATATCGAACGAAAATAATTGCAAAGCGTTTAGGCATGAAGATGGAGGCGCTAGCTGCTGAAACACCAATTCGTTCTAAGAGAAAAATGTATGTTCGCGAATATGCTGCTATTATGAAAACAATATTGTTCGACCGTTAGAGCTCAAATGCGAGCTCTTTTTTAATTTAAAAGCGTATCATTTGAAATGAATGCCATATTCCATCAAAATAAAGGAAACAACAGTAAAGGAGTTGTGTTTGTGATTCAATTTAATCATGTGTCAAAATCGTATGAAGATGGCACGAAAGCAGTGGATTCATTGCATTTAGAAATTAAAAAGGGAGAATTTTTCGTTCTCATCGGTCCGAGTGGTTGCGGGAAAACAACGACAATGAAGATGATTAATCGTTTAATCGAAACGACTGAAGGATCGATTTTAATCGATGGAAAAGATATTCAACAATATAATATAAACGAATTACGTTGGGATATAGGATACGTGTTGCAGCAAATCGCTTTGTTTCCTCATATGACAATCGCTGAAAATATTGCAGTTGTTCCTGAAATGAGGCAATGGAGCAAAAAGGAAATAAAAGCACGCGTCGATGACTTGTTACATATGGTTGGATTAGATCCGGATATATATCGAGATCGTATGCCTGATGAATTGTCAGGAGGACAAAAACAACGTGTCGGTGTCGTGCGAGCATTAGCCGCAAACCCGAAAATCGTTCTTATGGATGAACCATTTAGTGCGTTAGATCCATTAAGTAGGGAACAGCTTCAGAAGGATATTGTACAGTTGCAAAAAAAGATTCAAAAAACAATCGTGTTCGTAACACATGATATGCAAGAAGCATTATCACTTGGAGATCGCATTTGTATTATGAAAGAAGGAAAAGTTGTTCAACTAGATACACCAGAAGGAATTATACATAATCCGAAAAATGAATTTGTAGAGGAGTTCATTGGAAATCGTGGACGAACTTGGTATGAGGAGAAAAGTGTAGCAGATGTATTGCCGCTTGATCAAAGTGTGCAATTAGAAGGGCAGGCACTATCATTACATTCTTCTTTACAAGAGCGTTAGTTCGTGTGCGTGATGAGGAAATCGTTCCAGTTGAAGAAAACGGTCAATATATTGGAGCGTTAACAAGTCGTCATATCGTCAATTATATTGTTGAACAAATGAAGGAAAGAGGCTAAACAGTGACTAATTTTATACAAACGTTCCAAGAACGAAAAATAGAATTACTAACTGCATTAAGTGAGCATTTACAAATATCGCTTATTTCATTATTTTTTGCAGTAATTATAGCGGTGCCACTTGGCATTTTATTAACAAGAAAAGAACGAATGGCTGAATTTATAATAGGAACTTCTGCAGTAATGCAGACAGTGCCATCACTTGCATTACTCGGACTATTAATTCCGTTAGTAGGAATCGGAAAACTTCCAGCGATTATTGCATTAGTTGTGTATGCACTATTACCTATTTTACGAAATACATATACAGGAATAAGGGAATTAGATGAATCACTAATAGAAGCCGCGAGAGCTATGGGGATGAATAGTTGGAGAAGGCTGTGGAAGGTAGAGCTTCCTCTTGCATTGCCTATCATTATGGCCGGTATTCGTACAGCGATGGTATTAATTGTTGGAACGGCTACATTAGCAGCTCTCATTGGTGCTGGTGGGCTCGGTAAGCTTATCTTATTAGGCATAGATCGAAATGATCATGCACTTATCATTTTAGGGGCCGTACCAGCCGCGTTACTCGCTTTATTCTTTGATATAGTACTTCGCATACTTGAACGACCGAAACGCTCTTCTAAGCGTGTTATATTGACGATATGTATAGTTGTAGTAATGATTGCTTCTCCATTTCTTTGGAGTACAGAAAAGAAAGATATTGTTATTGCGGGCAAACTTGGATCAGAACCTGAAATTTTAATTCAAATGTATAAGCAGCTTATTGAACAAGATACCGATTTAAACGTACAATTAAAACCAGGTCTTGGAAAAACAGCATTTGTATTTGAAGCGTTGAAATCCGGGGAAGTAGATATATACCCAGAATTTTCAGGAACAGCTTTATCTACTTTCGTGAAAGAAGAACCAAAGAGCACAAATCGTGATGAAGTATATGATCAGGCTCGCATTGGAATGGAAAAGAAATATAATATGGTTATGTTGAAGCCAATGGAGTATAACAATACATATGCACTAGCCATGCCGAAAAAAATAGCAGATCAAAAGAATATAAATACAATTTCTGATTTAGGGAATGTTGCGCAGGAAGCCAAAGTAGGGTTTACATTGGAATTTGCTGATCGTGAAGATGGTTATAAAGGAATGCAAAAATTATATAACTATAAGTTCTCGAATGTTAAAACGATGGAGCCGAAGCTGCGTTATAGCGCAATTCAATCTGGAGATGTTAACGTAATTGATGCATATTCAACAGATAGTGAATTGGAGCAATACGGACTGAAAGTGCTAAAAGATGATAAAGGGTTATTCCCACCTTATCAAGGGGCACCATTATTAAGAAAAGAAACGTTACAGAAATATCCTGAACTTGAAAAGGTATTAAATAAATTATCTGGAAAGATTACAGATGAAGAAATGCGAAAAATGAATTATGAAGTTAACGTAAATGGTAAAAGTAGTGAAGAAGTCGCAAAACAATTTTTAGAAAAAGAGAATTTACTTCGTTAAATTTACAAGAAATATACAAATTTATATGTTTGAAATGACCGTTCATTACAAAATGAGCGGTTTTTTTGTGCATACTTATACATTTTTTCAAAAAAGTATTCCATTTTTGTTCATTTTCTTTTAGAATAAGTAATGTTTTCCTGAAAAAATATAAGAGAAACGTCTATTAGAGAAAAAGGTGACTTTAATAGTTGAACGAACATAACACCTAGAATGACAGATGGGGTGGTACAAATAGAAAAGAAGTTAGGATTTTTTCCGTTAATCGCATTAGTAGTTGGAACAATGGTTGGTGGAGGTGTTTTTAGTTTACCGCATGATTTAGCAGTAGGAGCAAACAGTGGTGCAATAATAATTGGCTGGTGTATTACAGCGATGGGAATGATTCCACTTGCGCTCGTATATCAAACGTTAGCAAGACAAAAACCGGAACTTGAAGGTGGAATTTATAGTTATGCACGTGCTGGTTTCGGTGAATATATTGGATTTAATAGTGCTTGGGGATATTGGCTAGCAGGAATCTTAGGTAATGTCGCAACAATTATGTTACTGTTTAGTACATTAGGTTATTTCTTTCCAATTTTCAAAGGAGGAAATAATGTTGCATCTATCGTTGGGGCATCACTTTTATTATGGACACTTCATTTTCTAATTTTATTTGGAATCCGTGAAGCTTCTATTATGAATGTTATCGCAACAATAGGGAAGTTAGTTCCAATCGTTTTATTTATTGTTGTAATGGTAACAGCCTTTCGCTGGGACACATTTACACATGATTTTTGGGGAGAAGGAACCTTCTCACTTTCCGCTATACTTGGTCAAGTGAAAAATACAATGCTTGTAACACTTTGGGTTTTCATTGGAGTTGAAGGAGCGGTTGTATTATCCGGAAGAGCGAAGAATAGCCGAGATGTTGGTAAGGCAACAGTAATGGGACTTATTTTAGTAATGTCCATATATATTTTAATTTCTGTTCTGTCAATGGGAGCGATGACAAGAAGCGAACTTTCTGTGCTAGAAACTCCGTCAATGGGACATGTATTAGAGCATGTTGTTGGTCCATGGGGTGCAGTTGCGATTAACATTGGGTTAGTTGCTTCACTTGTCGGTACATTAATTGGCTGGTTTTTACTTGTTTCTGAAATTTCTCATGTAGCCGGAAAAGATGGCGTATTTCCGAAAGTCTTTACGAAAACAAATAAAAAGCAAACACCGCACATGGCATTATGGATTTCAAATGGTGTTGCCCAAATTATATTTATCATCGTTCTGTTTTCAGAATCAACATATCAAATTATGTATTTCATTGCATCAACATCAATTTTATTACCATATTTATTATCAGCGTTATTCCAATTTAAATTAGTCATTACAAACGAGCTAAAAGACGCTAAATTAAAAAATGGAGCGTTAGCTTTAATTGCTTCTATTTACTCTGTATGGCTTCTTTATGCAGCTGGTTTAAAGAATTTACTACTAGTTTCAATTGTGTATGGAATTGGAATTATTGTTTACACGTT
Organism: Bacillus sp. AR8-1; assembly: GCF_008042345.1. Taxonomy (NCBI): domain Bacteria; kingdom Bacillati; phylum Bacillota; class Bacilli; order Caryophanales; family Bacillaceae; genus Bacillus; species Bacillus sp. AR8-1. Next base: position 42,019 of record NZ_QNUB01000041.1, on the reverse strand, counting down.
TGCAAGAAAAGAACAAGGGAACCGTTGCTTTGCAGGTGCAGAGAAATATGTGATGTGGGCAATTATTATTGCGGCTATCACATCACTGTATATGTTATTAACTGGAAATATAAAAATGTAAAAAGTCCTTTTCATTTAAAGGGCTTTTTTCTTTGTTTAGAGAATATTTACTACATAAGATATTCAGGAGGGATGAGAATGGAAGAAAAAGAACAGCTGTCTAGAATAATTGATTTAGCTAGTGAGTTAAGGAAAGTATTAGTGCAAGAATCTTTTTTTAATCATCATCCTGAGCTGAGAGGAGTCATTGAGAATTTAGCAAGTTCTGTTGAAAATTTGGCGGAATTGCAAAAAAGTAAAGATGAAAATGCTGAAGATCGATTACGTTACGTACTTGCTAAAATGAAAATTGCTCATAATGCAATTTTACAAGAGAAAAAAGCATTTCCTTCTCATTAATATACGTTTTAATTTTGAACCTGGCGGATAACGTCAGGTTTTTTATTTCTAGTTTTTCGTTTCTTTCATACACTAAGAATAGTATGAAAAAAGAAGGTGACTAAGGTGAAATTACATAAAGCTCTTCAGCCAAGTTTTATAAAACGAATGTACTATATGAGATTTTTAGGGAAATTTACAAAAGCTGAAAAAGAGAAGAGTGGAGAGAATTTCTTTGTACAATGCTTATCGCCAATACCATTCACTTTACAGGAACAATTTGCAAATGAACCCTATGTATTTGAAGGATTATGTAGTAATAAAAAGAATGAAAAAATCTTTTTGGAATTAAAGAAGAGGAAATTAGAAAAGCAATTAGTGATGTTTCGTCTTTATTATGAAAGAGGAAATGTATACGTGGAGTTAATATGTACAGAAGAACCGAAAGAAATAGCAAGCAGCTATAAAATGATTCCGGCACCTAAAGTTACAAATAATAAAAAAAGAGAATCTTTAGAACGAAAACTTAGCAACGGTTATTTATCATTTCTTATGCCAAAATTTCCGAAAGACTTTGAGCCTCCCGAATTATTGTGGCACGATGGAAGACTGTATGGAAACATATCCTTAAAGTCATCAATTAGCTCAATCGCATATTTTGAACAGAAACGTGAATGTAAATATATAAACTGCAGTGACTGGACGAAGTATGTAGAAATAGCGGTAGAAGATCAATTATATTTTGTAAGTGATCATGTGTATGAGCAATTAAAAAAACGAATGCATGAAGAAGGTAAGCTAGTTGAAGTAGAGGATATAAAAGTGCAAAAAGATGAATGGGAATGGGATGAGCGTGAATCGTCCTTTTTACAGTATGTACAAAGTATGGTGCATAATAAAGGGCTATATTTGGATGCAACGGATATATATAATTTCCATATAAGTGTAAAAACAAATATGTTAACGATTCTTGGTGGTATACCGGGCGTTGGGAAATCACGTTTTGTGCAAACTTATGCAGAAGCATTAGGATTACAGTATGGGGAAGAATTGGTTTGGATTCCAATTTCACCATCGTATCAAGAACCACATGATTTACTTGGTTACCTTCATCCAAATGGTACTTTTATTGAAAGTGAAACGAAGTTAGTTAGGACGTTAATGAAGGCGAAAGAAAATCCCAATCAACTGTATATAATCGTTTTTGATGAAATGAACATGTCACATATTGAGCATTGGTTTACTCCATTTTTATCTGTTCTTCAACTTGAAACAAAAAATCGTATTTTAAACTTGTATGAGGGTGTTCAGGACATTGAGAATTCAATTCCATCAACAATTGAAATTGGAGAAAATATTATATTTGTAGGTACTGTGAATTTTGATGAAACAACGAAAGAGCTCTCCGATCGATTATTAGACCGAACGAACTTAATAACGTTACAAAAAATTCCGTTTTGTGAGATGGGCATGGAACTGGGGAAAGTCGTATTACACCCACCTTTGAAAGTAACAGCGGGAGAATTTCGGATAAATTGGATGAGAAATAAAGCGATGATTGAAGTGTTTTCTGAAGAAGAATTAGAGCTATTAGATAAGTTGCATGTCGTATTGTCATCACATGATGCGTCTAAGGGAATTTCTTTCCGATGTGCAAACGCAATTGCGACTTATTTGCAAAATATACCGTTCCAAAATAACCATACCTATATGATTAGTAGAGAAGAAGGGTTTGATTTACAAATAAAGCAGCGTGTATTGACGAAAATCAGAGGGACCGAAATGATGGTTGGTTCTTTACTTTCTGAAGAAGCAAAAAGGGGAGCGACCTTAGTACCTCTTTTGCAATCTGCACTTGCAAACAGAGTATCTACATTTGAACACTCTTTAGCATATATACGAGAAAAACGTAGGGAACTGGAGCTGTATGGATATGCAAAATGAAGGGCGTTACGAAACAAAAATCGTTGATACGAATGAAACGCTCCCTTTTGTATTAAAGTTAATCATTGGAAATGAGGGGAAAGGAGATTATATTTTATTAAATCGTCTTTGTACATCTACTACAGCATTAGTTCAATGCATTTATAAAGTACAAGAATTAAAACCGATTAGATTGCAGTACAATTATGAAATCCCAATGAATATTACTTTTATATGGAATAAAGTATATGAGGGACAGAAAAATATAAAAGAGGCTCAATATGAAATAAATGAAAAAAAACAAAGAGTATTAATATATGAACATGGGAAAACAGAATTCTTTTATCCATGGCGCTGTGGTTTATACCATTTTGAAGTTCGTATAGAAGATACAACGTATTATGGTGCTTTTCAAATCGTACCGAAAAACTTTTTTGATGATCAATTTGAAATGATTCAAGACTATGTGAAGTCAATTTTAAATGAGTTGATTTTGGATAGAGGTTATTATAAAAAGACTTTCTCTGCACTTAGCGATATTGAGGATTCTTCTTATTTAGTGTTGCTTAGAAAGTTACCCCAAAAAATGAAGATGATAAAGCAAATCTTTAAGAAAATAGAATCAAGCTCAAAATTTATAAATGCATATAAATGGGAAGGAAAAGAGAGAAAGCCAACAAGAAAAGGAACCATAGTGGCAGAAAGAAAACCTTATGCAAAACATTATAATCGTAAGTTTATGGAACAAAAAAATAGTAAGGAAAATGCATTTCTTAAATATAAATCGATGCAATTTTATCATTATTTAATTGAAGCTAAAAGTTTTTTACGTCAAACAATTGAAATATTAGAAAGAGAAAAAAAGAAAAAATCAGAAGAGTTTCAAGCCGTAAAAACAATTATACAAACAATTGAGCGTAATGGATCAGTAACCGATAGAGAGAAGCAAAAATATAAAAATATACAGTTACTAAAAGAAGCCGATTTACGAAAGAGCTCAATGAAAATACAAGAATATAAAATATTGGCGCACATTGTTCATGAAAATGTACAATATTTTCAAATGTTAATGCACTCCTCGTTTTGGAGGGAAGTTACTGAAACAAGTAACATGAACTTACATGATTTACCGATACCACATCAACAATTACTACATCATTTAGAAGTACTCCCGCAATATACGGATCAATCTCCATCGTTATTATTTGTTTATAAGCCAACGTTTTTAGTGTATGAATATTACGCTTTTTTTATCGTTATTTCAATTTTAGAGCAAATTGGTTTTGAGGCTAGAAATTCCATTCGTGAACAAATACAAGAACATTTTTATGTAGATGGATTACAAGATGGAACGACAGTAGTTTTACAACGAGATGATTTAAAGGTGCATGTCGCATTTAATGACTTAATTGAAACACATCCTCTTATTGCATTAAGTAAAGGGAGTAATTTTTACAATGGTGAGGATACGAAGAAGCCAGATATTCGCTTAGACTGTTATGTAAAAGAAGATGGGAAATACGTATATAAATCTTCTATTATTATTGAAGTGAAGTATAGTCCAATGTACAATATTTTTCAGCACGTCGGAAATACGAAAGCAACTGAGCAAATGTATAAGTATTGGTCTATAAAGTATGTAGAAGAACAGGATGGAAAGCGAGTCTATTATCGAAGGTCAATTTATGAAGTCATTTGTGTATATCCAGGAAGCCATATGCATAGTAAAAAAATTGAGTCTGGATGCGGTGTTTTCTTGCAGTTATATCCATATAAGACGAAACAAGGGGAAGAGAAATTAGCTGGAAAACACGGGATGGTACAAATTTTTGAAAAGTGGTTAAAAAGCATTGAGAAGTAAAAGAAATCCTTTTTCATAAAGGATTTTTTTAGATTAAGAAGAATTATATGCTGTATGGAAAGAAACATATTGTAAGTTAGATTTGAAAAGTGATACAAATGTGTTATTAAAAGGAATGTGAGCGCGGGATAAAAGTCGATTAAATTGGAATCTAATTCATTTTGCAGAATATAATAAGTAATAAATATTTTTAGTTGCATACGAAGATTTGTTCTTATATGATAGATAGTGAAAGCGTTATCAAAAAACAGAGCGACGATGGGAAAGGCGGTTAAATATGTTCCAGCGTGTTCAAACAAAGGAAGAACATTTTGGGTTCGAGCAACTATGGGGAGATTTTTGTGAAGAAAGAAACTTAATGTTCGTAGAACGTAATTTAAATCCATCACGATTTTTATTAATAGAAGATGAACATCCTATTGGTACAGTAGAATGTATTAAGTATACGGTACCTGAACAATCAAATTCTGAGTTTTTCTATCCGTTTTCTAAAAATGATTTAGTAAAAGATTTGAAGAATGTGTATGAAATAGGCAAGTTAAGTATTTCGAAAACGTCTCGTGGGAGAGGACATTTTAAAAGGTTAACAGCTATTTTATTTATACATGCGTTAGAAACAAAAGCTGAATGGTACATTGCAGCAGTAACAAAAAGAATGTATATGTATTTACTTACACTCGGTTTTCCAATTGAACCGATAGATAATCCATTTCAGTTTCATGATACTTTACAAGGTGTACCAGTAAGAATTCATGCTCGAAAAGGGGTTACGCATTTGTATTCTTTAAAAGAATTTCGTGATGTGATTCAAGGGAATGCTCATGCACAGGCATTAATTGCAGAATACAGTAAAAATATTATGTTAACGAAATAAAACGAAGTGAATATGTATAATAAAGAGAATAATATTTTTATAAGATATAACTCTTCATTAAAAAAGACCCTTATTATTTTAATAAGGGTCTAAAAATTATAATCCAAATATACTAAAAATCATTTTGCGGCGCTTCGGTTTCTTTTCTCGTTCGTATGTTGGTTTTGAATCAGGAGTAATATAAATGGGTTCTTCTTTCGTTAGGGCAGCTTCTAACTTTTGAATTCGTTCTAACATTTCCTCCATTTCACGACGGTGTTGTAAAAGTTGGTACGTGACGACATCATTTGCCTTATCTTGCATTTGTTCTTCCATTCGATCGAGTCTTCTCGTAATAGTGTTTAATTGATCAGCTAATTGTTCAAAATCATTCGATGATATGTTTTGAACAATTGTATTGACTTGAGTTTTTAATTCTTCAACCTCATTTGAGGAAGTCTTTTGAGTAGGTTGAGGATTTTGAGACTGCTCTATTTGAAATAGATGGTGTTCTAACATTTGATCGACATCATCTTGTGTAAAAATAAAGTGGCCATATTTGTTTTTTTCTATCGTAAGATTTAATTGTTGCGCGATCCGGACAACAGCCTTTGGGCTAACACCTAATTTTTTTGCGATAAATGGTGTTTTATATTCCAAAATAATCCCTCCTATATATATCCTGTTGAATGATTTCGAGCTATGAAGTAAGTTCCCTTCTAGTGCGACAAAAGAAGTGTGGAATCGGCAAAGAAAGTGTTTTTTCACGAAATTGAGTTGAGAAGAATAGTTCGTTTAAATAAAAAAATTTTATCGTAACATTTAGAATAATTTGACGAGTGTAAATGAATTAGATTATCATAATGATAAATATCTTTTTTATGTATGCATATAATATATAAAAAGGTGGTTGCTAATGTAGAATTTTGTTAGAGTATTAGAATGCTTACTTCACTTGAATAAAATTAAGTAGGAGGTGGCTTCCTTGCTTACAATGTAAGTAAGGAAAAGTATTTGGACATATATAGTATAAGTATAGTGATTGTTTTAATTGCCTTAACGGCATTTTTCGTTGCAGCAGAATTTGCAATTGTTAAAGTGAGAAGTTCACGAATTGACTATTTAATTGCACAAGGAAATAATCGTGCAACATCGGTCAAAACAGTCATTACAAACTTAGACGAATATTTATCTGCTTGTCAGTTAGGAATTACTGTTACAGCTTTAGGAATTGGGTGGTTTGGTAAACCTGCGTTAAAGCAAATGTTTGATACGCTTTTTGCAAATTGGAATATCTCTACTCAACTAGCAGACATTTTTGCTGTAACTTTAGTATTTTTGTTAATTACTTTTTTACATGTTGTAATAGGGGAATTGGCCCCAAAAACATTTGCAATTCAAAAATCTGAACAAGTGAGTTTGCTTGTTTCTAAGCCGTTAATTTTCTTTTATCGTATTGCATTCCCATTCATTTGGCTATTAAATGGTTCAGCTCGAATCATTACGAAGCTGCTAGGGCTGAAACCGCCGAAGGGGCATGATGAGGTTCATTCAGAAGAAGAATTACGGTTGTTAGTTTCAGAAAGTTATAAAAATGGTGAGATTAATCAATCTGAATATAAATATGTAAATAAAATTTTTGAATTTGATGATCGGATTGCAAAAGAAATAATGGTACCTCGAACTGAAATGAATATTATAAGTAAAGAAATGCCTGCTGAAGAAGCTTTGCAAAAAATGTCTCGCGAAAAATATACAAGGTATCCAGTTGTTGATGGTGACAAAGACCACGTAATAGGTTTTGTGAATTTTAAAGATATTTTTACTGAGTTTGTACAACATAAAGCTGTTAATAAGAAGACAGTAGAGCAATATATGAGACCAATTATTTTAGTTATCGATTCTATTCCAATTCATGATTTGTTTTTAAAAATGCAAAAAGAAAGAACACATATTGCTATATTGATAGATGAATATGGTGGGACATCTGGACTTGTTACTGTTGAAGATATTTTGGAAGAAATTGTTGGAGATATTCAGGATGAGTTTGATACGGATGAGCAGCCAGAAATTCAAAAGGTTAGTGAAACGAAGACGATACTAGGGGGAAAAGTACTTGTTAGTGAAGTGAATACGTTATTTGGTTTAGGGATTGATGATGATGGTGTTGATACAATCGGTGGTTGGATTTTAACGAAGAATATAGAGATTGCTGAAGAGGATTCCGTTGAAATTGAAAATTATAAGTTTTGTGTGAAAGAATTAGATGGACATTATATAAAAAGATTAGAAGTTACAAAGATAGTAGAATCGATTGTTATTTTAGAAGATGAAAAACAAATTTCGTTACAAGAGCAAATTAGCTCGTAAACTCTGCTATATAGCAGAGTTTTTTTGAGCATAATGTTTTTTGAGGGATAAGGGCTATGATACAATGACATAAGTTGAAACCTTCACTAGGTGAAGTATTGTTGTATACATATATTTGGAAGGAGAAGAAGTATGAAAAAGCATTTATATATAAACGGAAATTGGAAATCTGTAAACACGTATAAACCATTATACGCACCATATTCTGAAGAAACATTAGCGGAAATTGCACAAGGAACGGAAGAAGATATAAAAGAGGCTGTTACTGCTGCAAAAAATGCAATGATAAAAATGAATAAATTATCTGCATATGATCGTGCGACTATTTTAGAGAAAGTTGCACAAAAAATGGATGAAAGAAGAGAAGAATTTGCAGAGATTATTGCAAAAGAAGCTGCAAAACCAATACGTGCTGCAAGGGGAGAAGTAGATCGTACTGTTCAAACGTACAAATTTGCAGCTGAAGAAGCGAAGCGTATATATGGTGAGACATTGCCATTAGACGCCGCACCTGGTGCGGATGGGCGTATTGCATATACAATCCGAAAGCCGATTGGGGTTATAGGGGCTATTACACCATTTAATTTCCCGTTAAATTTAGTAGCGCATAAAGTTGGACCAGCAATTGCTGCTGGAAATACAGTTGTATTAAAGCCAGCTGATCAAACGCCATTATCATCTTATGCATTAGTTGAGTTATTTGAAGAGGCAGGATTGCCAAATGGAGCTTTAAATATCATTTCTGGCCCTGGCGTCACGGTTGGTGAGGCAATCGTCAAAAATGATTACGTTGCTTCTATTACTTTTACTGGAAGTCCAAAAGTTGGAATCGGAATAAAACAAAAGGCTCGGCTAAAACGAGTTACGTTAGAACTAGGCTCAAATGCTGCTGTTATTATTGATGAAGATGTAGAGTTAACAGATGAAATAATTGAACGTGTAAAATGGGGAGCATTTGTTAATAATGGGCAAGTTTGTATTTCCGTACAACGTGTTTTTGTACATGAAACGAAAATGCATGAATTTCTCTCGAAGCTAAAGAAAGCGATGGAATCAGTTGTTGTTGGTGATCCACTGCTTGAGGAAACGGATGTATCAGCTTTAATTTCAAAAAAAGATGTAGAGCGAATTGATATGTGGGTTCAAGAAGCAATTAAGGAAGGAGCAACTGTTTTATGCGGTGGTAAGAAGCGGGATGCAAGAATTTTTGAACCAACTGTATTAACAAATGTTCCAGATCATGTATCTGTGCAGTGCCAAGAAGTATTCGGTCCACTCATGACAGTAAATACATTTAAAGAATTTGATGAAGCGATTGAGCAAGTAAATAATTCGCGTTACGGCTTACAGGCAGGAGTATTTACAAATAATTTATTTAAAGCAATGCGTGCAATTGATGAGCTAGAGGTTGGTGGTGTCATGATTAATGATATTCCAACGTTCAGAGTAGATCATATGCCTTATGGTGGTGTGAAAGAAAGTGGCACGGGGCGCGAAGGAATTAAATATGCAATAGAAGAAATGACAGAAATGAAATTAGTATGTATTAAAAAATAAAATAGAAAACTTAAAATTTGCGCTAAAAAACGAGTAGGGAATGTTTACGATTCCATACTCGTTTTTTTACGCTTTTAGTAACTATTTAATTAAGTGTAACTTTTACTTCATTTCTTGTTTGAAAATAGTATCTTCTACATAAATTTGTTCTTTATCTACAGCAGTAGCATGAGTTAATACTAAACCGATTGGTGTTTCTGTATCTTTATTTTGAACAATTGTAAAAGGAACATTTTTTTCGTTTGCTAATTTAATGTATTTTGATAAATGTGGGTAAGCAATGCTACCATTTAGGAGGAGTTGTAATGATTGAGAAGAGCGCATGCTACCTGCCACTTCAGAGTATACATTACTTTGCATTACTTGACCGATCGTTAAAGCGATTTCTACACGCTCACGTAATGTAGTTAAATACATATTACGTTCTTCTGGTTTGTTTTGCTTTTGGCCGTAAATGCCTTCTTGGAGATAATCTTCCACATTTTTATTTACCATATTTTTCACACCTTTCATTTTCTATTGTACGCAAGAATTAAAAATGATGCAAAAAAAAGTCGTTTTGACTACGGAAATAATGAAAATATGTGAAGGAAAAAGGGAATTTGCATACAATTAGTTAAATAAGAAAGAAAAAATAATTTTATCAACAGAAATTAACAAAATGTGACAAAAATCTATTAACGAATCGTATTTTTTGTGTTAATATTCAAAATATAAAGGGTATTCGTCGTATGGAAATGGAGGGAATGGAGGTTTTTCCAATCGATAAGGATATTAAAGAAATATTTTGTTCACACTTGAAAAACAATAGGCACCAATTCGTAGAGAACTGGAAAAACAAAATGATAATTTCCGAAAAAGATCCATTTAAACTAGAAGTAGTTCAAAATGGAGAGGATTTACTAGAGTTAATTATCGAACTTACTATGGAAGATAAAGATATAAATTATCTTCAACCGTTATGCGAGAAAATTGCTATTGAACGTGCTGGAGCAGATGCGAATATTGGAGATTTTGTTTATAACGCAAACGTGGGAAGAAATGAACTTTTCGAAGCGATGTGTGAATTAGATGTTAGCGCTCGTGAATTGAAACCAATTATGGCAAAAATACATACTTGTTTTGACAAATTAATTTATTATACTGTTTTAAAATACTCGGAAATTATATCGAAGAATTTAGAGGAAAAACAGCAATATATTAACGAAACACATAAAGAAAGGCTGACGATTTTAGGACAAATGTCAGCTAGTTTTGTACATGAATTTCGTAATCCGCTTACTTCCATTATGGGGTTTGTCAAATTATTAAAGGCAGATCATCCGAGTTTATCGTATTTAGATATTATTTCGCATGAATTAGATCAATTAAATTTTCGCATTTCGCAATTTTTACTCGTATCGAAAAAAGAAATGTGGAATGAATCGGAACGGTTTTGGCTTAATGACTTGTTTCAAGACATTATACAATTCTTATATCCGAGTTTGGTCAATGCGAATGTTTTGATTGAAAAGAATTTACCGTATCCAATTCCGCTTGTTGGTTATCGAAGTGAAGTGAGACAAGTATTTTTAAACATATTAATGAATTCAATTGATGCTCTTGAATCAATGAAAGAAGAACGAAAAATTATCATTGATGTATTTGAAGAAGATCAAGCTATTCGAATTGTGATAAAAAATAATGGACCAATGATTCCAGCTGAAAATGTAGAAACGATTTTTGAACCATTTGTAACTACTAAAAAGTTAGGAACTGGTATTGGATTATTTGTATGTAAACAAATTGTGGAAAAACATAATGGATCCATTATGTGTCGATCAGATAACGATTGGACAGAATTTCAAATTGCATTTCAAAAATAAACAGTCTACACCAAATGAATGGTGTAGACTGTTTTAATTTGTAAGTATAACGGCTTCTAATTTAGGATCTTTAGTTGAATAACCTACTATTGAAATTGTATAAATAACATTTGGTTCAACATTGAATTTCGGAATAGTCAATAAAACGTTTTTATTATCTGCGAGTGAAATTTCAATATCTGCTGTACCAGGGCTAACTTGTAAAAAATCTGTTATTTGTTTAAAGAGTACATTTTCAAATAAATGATCTCCATCTTTTAAATCTACATTTACAACAGGGGTATCTGGAGAGAAATGTGCAAAGCGTATTTTAGCTTGACCAGCTGGTAAATGTGTATTATCAAGTATAGGTTGTAATTGTAGGTGATTATCACTATTTATTGCAGCAAGAGTATAAGTATGATTTCCCATTATTGGTACCAATGCTGAAAAGATTGGAGTTTCATTTCCGACAGGGACAATATCTATACGGTATTTACCTTGCACTAATGATAAATAAGGGCTGAATTGCTTAAATGAAATACTTTTAATAACCTTTTGTCCGTTTACTAAAATATCAACCGCTGATATATTTGGATCGGCATGAAAAATTCTTATATGTGACGGTAAAGCAGCTTCTTGTGAATCCCTTTTCTCATGCGCCTGTACAAGTTTTGAAAGTGCATCGCAATATTTCATATATAATTCTATATATTTTTTAGGATTACGAAACTGATAGTAACGTGCGAGCTGTTCGTATTGCGTAACTTCTTGTCCATATTTTTCAATTTCAGATTGAGACATGAACATTCCTCCTTTGTCATCATTAAAACTATATGCGAAGCAAGAAAGCGGTTATGCGAAAAAAATAATTTTATAAAGGGAAAATTAAAAATTGACAACAAATATGTTTTCATAAAGAGGTGCTGGTGCTTACGAGTATTTGGCAGAGTAAAGCAGTACATATGACTGCACGAAAGTAAAATAAATGCCAAATTGAAACTGCATTTCAATTAACATATTGAATACATGTCCAGCAATCGCTAGAAAACTAGAGTTTTTTTTAATTATAGGCAAATACACATACAAAGTGATAATTGTCCTACATAAATTATAAAGGAAAGGTAGTTTGAATCTGAGGAAAGGGGTGCCACTTCGGGATAGGGATATCCCGATAGTAATTGTGAATGAAGTTATGAAAAGGTTTTGTCTTATAGGCTGTAGGATGAATTTGTAAACATGATTTTTCTATTTATTTTAGCAATTGACAGTATTAACCCATAAGAGAGCGTCATGACGAACTGATTAGTGTGGTTAATCGGTTCTTTTTTTATAGTTTAAAAATGAAAAGTTTACATATTAAATATGAATTTGAATTGGTTAGTAAGGTGGGGTGTCGAAATTTGTTTTAAAATATGCAATTTAAAGTAGGATATTAGGAAGGAGTTTAACGGGAGTTCCGTCGAAGTGTACAGAATGTCGGCATTTAAGGGCAGCTGGCATTATGCTATAAAAACATTTGGTGATGTAGTCATTTCATATAAAAGGGAGGGTTATTTGGGCGTATAGAAAAGGATTGGTCTTCACTTTGAGTTCTGAATTTTCTGTTTTATAAATGTTTTTAAGCACTCATTTGTATATTTTATAATAGTTTTTTGATAAATTCACTGCTTTTGCAGAGGATTCTTTTTTATGAAAGAAACGTCAATTTTCTTCATATATATATACAAATTGGAGAAATGGGGGAGCGCTATGCGCGATTACTTAATTAAACCACTTGTTGGTCAGCCGTATCCAATGATTTCACATGGAAAAGGTGTTTATTTGTATGATCAAAATGGTAATAAATATTTTGATGGTTCGTCAGGAGCAATTACGGCAGGTATTGGGCATGGCGTAAAGGAGATTGCAGACGTTATTAAAAAGCAAGCTGAGGAGATTGCTTTTGTTTATAGATCACAGTTTACGAGTGAACCAGCTGAAAAATTAGCAAAGAAGTTAAGTGATTTAAGTGTAGGAGATTTGAACTGGAGTTTCTTTGTAAATAGTGGTACGGAAGCAAATGAAACAGCTATGAAAATTGCAATTCAGCATTTTCAAGAGCGAGGTATTCAAGGGAAACATAAAATATTATCAAGATGGATGAGTTATCACGGTATTACGATGGGTGCGTTATCGATGTCTGGTCACCCACTACGTAGACAACGTTTCGTATCTATTTTGGAAGATTATCCGACTATACCAGCTCCATATTGTTTCAGATGCCCTGTTCAAAAGGTATATCCAACTTGTCAGCTGGCATGTGCGACTGAACTAGAAAGATCAATTGAAAGAATTGGTGCAGAGCATATTGCTGCTTTTATTGCTGAGCCGATTATCGGAGCAGCTGGAGGCGCGGTTGTTCCGCCGAAAGACTATTATAAAGTCATTAAAGATATTTGCGACCATTACGATATTTTATTTATTGCGGATGAAGTGATGACTGGGCTTGGTCGTACTGGAGCATGGTTTGCAATGGAGCATTGGGGTGTAGAACCGGATATCATGACACTTGGTAAAGGGTTAGGAGCGGGATATACACCGATGGCAGCGACAGTTGTAAGTGATCGTGTTATGGAACCAATATTACGTGGGTCACGTTCAGTAATGAGCGGTCATACGTTAAGTGCCAATCCATTGTCTGCAGCAACGGCTTTAGCTGTTATTGAATATATGGAGAAACATAATCTCCCTGAAAAAACAGCAGAAAAGGGAGAGTATTTAATAAAAGGCTTACAGAAAGTTCAGCAACAATCGACAATCATTGCTGATGTGCGCGGAAAAGGGTTGCTAATCGGAGTAGAATTGCAACCGTTTACAAAAGCGTCGGAGCTTATTTCAGTTGCAGCTAAAAATGGCCTACTTTTATACCAAGCAGTTTCAGGGCAAGCAGGAAAAGAAGATAGTGCACTGCTTGTAGCACCGCCAATGACAACTACATATTCCGAGTTAGATGAATTACTTTCAATTTTCTCTAAAAGTGTGGAAGAGATGATGCAAAAAGGAGGGCATAGTATCGCATGACAACTATTACAAATACATTCGGTAAATTAAAAGAAATTGAGGAAGTAATTTCTTTGTTCCATGATGATATGACATTAATGTTTGGGGGATTTGGAGGGATTGGATCCCCTCCATCTTTAATACAGGCAATTTTAGAAAAAGGCGTTACAAATTTAAATTTGATTGGAAATGACACTGGATTCCCTGATGTAGGTATCGGTCGTCTTGTTACAAATGAAAGAGTTAAATCACTAATTACTTCTCATATTGGCTCCAACCCAAATGCAGGAAGGCAACTAAACGAGGGAAGATTACAAATTGAGTTTTCTCCGCAGGGAACATTAGCAGAGCGCATTCGCGCTGGTGGCGTTGGTCTTGGTGGTGTTTTAGTTGATGTTGGTGTTGATACGATTGTGGAAGAGGGAAAACGAACAGTTGAAATGAATGGTAAGACCTACTTAGTTGAAACAGCATTAACTGCTGAAGTTTCAATTGTATATGCGAAAAAGGCAGATCCGTTTGGTAACCTTGTATTTGACAAAAGTGCACGAAATATGAATCCTCATGTAGCGATGGCTGGGGATATAACAATTGTAGAAGCAGAAGAAATAGTCCCGCTTGGAAGTTTAGATCCAGAGGAAATTGTCGTTCCAGGTGTTTTCGTAAATTATATTGTACCGTCGGAAGGAGTGAACTGGAAATGGGTATGGGCGTAGAAGTGAGGGATAAGATTGCTAGGCGTGCGGCGAAAGAAATACAAAATGGTATGATTGTAAATTTAGGTATTGGCATACCATCGCTTGTACCAAATCATTTGCCTGACGATATAAATGTTATGTTTCATGCGGAAAATGGAATCGTCGGCATGGGACCAACGCCAAGTAAAGGGAATGAAGACGAAAATTTGTGTAATGCAGCAGGTTTACCAACTTCTCTTATAACAGGAGCGAGTTATTTTGATAGTTGCACAGCGTTTGGTATGATTCGAAAAGGTTTGCTAGATATAACGATTCTTGGTTCATTACAAGTAAGTGAAAATGGTGATTTAGCAAACTGGATTGTACCTGGAAAACGTGTTCCAGGTATTGGTGGAGCAATGGATTTAGCACAAAAAGCGAAGCGGGTCGTTGTTGTGATGAATCATGTTGATAAGTACGGAAATGCAAAAATTGTTTCAGAGTGTACATTGCCATTAACTTCAAAGAAATGTGTAGATTTAATTATTACTGATATGGCAGTCATGGAGGTAACTCCGAGTGGACTTATATTACAAGAATTAATGAGCCCATACACAGTAGAAGATATAAAACGACATACAGAAGCTGATTTTCAAATTAATTCTAACTTACTAGTAATTGAATGAAGGGAGATGTAATATATGGAGCAATTAAAAAAGCAAGTTTGTGATTATATTGAGAGCCATGAAGAGGAAAGTGTGAAATTTTTAAAACGATTAATTCAAGAAAAGAGCGTATCTGGTGATGAAAGCGGTGCGCAGGCGATTGTGATTGAAAAATTACGTGAATTAGGTTTAGACCTCGATATATGGGAGCCTTCTTTTTCTAAAATGAAAGATCATCCTTATTTTGTATCACCCCGTACAAGTTTTTCAGATAGCCCAAATATTGTAGCAACTTTAAAAGGAAGTGGCGACGGGAAATCTATGATATTAAATGGGCATATTGATGTAGTTCCAGAAGGGGATGTGAATCAGTGGGAACATCATCCTTATAGCGGTGAGAAAATAGGAAATCGTATATATGGCCGTGGAACGACGGATATGAAAGGTGGAAATGTCGCACTCATGCTTGCAATGGAAGCGATTATTGAATCTAGCATTGAATTAAAAGGAGACATCTATTTTCAAAGTGTAATAGAAGAGGAAAGTGGCGGAGCAGGGACATTAGCAACTATATTACGAAGATATAAGGCAGATGGTGTCATTATTCCAGAGCCTACTAATATGAAGTTTTTCCCGAAACAACAAGGTTCCATGTGGTTTCGTTTACGTGTAAAAGGGAAAGCTGCACACGGTGGAACGCGTTATGAAGGGGTTAGTGCAATTGAAAAAAGTATGTTTGTTATAGAACATGTAAGAAAGCTAGAGGAGAAAAGAAATAGTCGAATTACAGATCCTTTATTTAAAGGGATTCCGATTCCAATTCCAATTAACATTGGGAAAATTGAAGGAGGGAGTTGGCCAAGTTCTGTTCCAGATGAATTAATTTTAGAAGGAAGATGCGGTGTTGCGCCGAATGAGACTATAGAGGCGGCAAAAGAAGAGTTTGAGAATTGGATTGTTGAATTAAATGATGTGGACAATTGGTTTGTTGAAAATCCAGTAGAAGTAGAGTGGTTTGGAGCGAGATGGGTTCCTGGTGAATTAGAAGAGAATCATGAACTCATTACAACACTTCATCACAACTTTGTTGAAATCGAAGGGAACGAACCAATTATTGAAGCATCTCCGTGGGGGACTGATGGAGGTTTATTTACACAAATTGCAAACGTACCAACAATAGTATTTGGTCCAGGAGAGACGAAAGTAGCACACTATCCAAACGAATATATAGAAGTTGATAAAATGATAGCTGCCGCAAAAATTATTGCATGTACATTACTAGATTGGTGTGAGGTGAAAAAATGAAATACTATGAATCTTTTAGAGAACAGACGAATTGTTATACAGTAGAAGGCGTTTTAGATTATTTTAATAAGCGTATTCGGGTAGATCACTATACAGGAAATGTTGAAAGTATTATACAGACAATTGACGAACTAGCAGAGGAACATTCTTTCACTAAATGTATTATTAAAGGAAAGGGAGAGCATGTTTCAACATGGCTCTCTTTCGGTTTTTTGTTGGAAGCAACGATACCTCATTATTTTCAAGGACACGATGCATACTTTTTGGTGAAATATAATAATGATGAAAGACGAAATAGTATGCATTGGACTGAGGAAGATACTATATTAAGCGGTGTAAAAGGAAAAGAAATAAAAGAAAAAGTAGTTCCAGAGAAATTTTTGCTGAGAAAAGCGACTGAAGAAGATGCAGAAGAATTAGCAACTGTATTCGGAAAAGTATTTGAAGTGTATCCGACACCTTTAAATGAAGCGAGTTATGTATTACAGACGATGAAAGAAGACGATACAATTTACTACGTATATGAATATGAGGGAAAAATTATTAGTACAGCATCTGCAGAAATGAATATAAAAGAAGGGAATGCAGAATTAACGAATTGTGCTACTTTACCTGAATATCGTAAACATGGATTTATGAAAAGTTTACTAATTAAATTAGAGGAAGAGCTTCGAGAAAGATCTATTTTCTGCTCCTATACAATTGCTCGATCGCTTTCTTTCGGAATGAATGCTGCCTTTCATCAATTAGGTTATACGTATACAGGAAGACTGGCGAATAATTGCTACATTTTCGATAAGTTGGAAGATATGAATATATGGGTGAAAGATCTATCTAGCTATTCGAAAGCAGTAAAACTTCCGCCTCAAAATTCGGCTGTAAAGCAAAACAGTTAGGTGGAGCTGGGTGTTCGAAAAGCTGTACTAATTAGAGTTTCGAGTTATCTAATGAAAATATAAAATTGGTCAAAATTATAGAACGGAATCGTCATGCTTACAATCGCACATAGGTGTGCCGAAAATTCGGCATATAATTGCTGGATTTTCGGCAAGAGGGGGGATGACATTGCTAGCAGTTTCGACACAAGAAGTCATTGAAGCGATTTTGGGCAGTATTGATGAGGCTATACACGCTGTAGATGAGAATGGAATTACAATATTTTATAATTCTGTAGCTGCGAAACACGATGGATCGAAGATTGAAAAAGTGTTAGGGAAACATCTGTTAGAAGCGTTCCCGTCTTTATCAAGGGAAACGAGTACATTGATGAAAGTACTAGATACAAAAAAACCTATCGTACATCAAGCACAGCATTATCAAAATTTAAATGGTGAAGATGTTTGTACAGTAAATACGACGTTACCTATTTTTATAGATGGGAATATTGCTGGGGCTGTTGAAATTGCAAAGGATTACTCTACAATTCAAAAACTTACTGACACAATTGTTGACTTACAGTCGAAAATAAAGCGATCATCTAGAAAAAAAGTGATTAAAAAGCATGCTGCATTTGAGACGATAGTGACAAATGATACGCGGTTTAAACAGACGAAAGAGTTAGCACAAAAAGTAGCACCAACAGACGCAAATGTTTTAATATATGGTGAAACAGGAACAGGAAAAGAACTGTTCGTACAAGCAATTCATGAAGCTTCTAAAAGAAAAAACAAGCCATTTATTGCACAAAACTGTGCAGCTTTACCAGAGTCGCTATTAGAAAGTTTATTGTTTGGAACGACAAAAGGAAGCTATACAGGAGCGATTGAAAGAGCTGGGCTATTTGAACTTGTTGATGGTGGTACATTATTTTTAGATGAACTGAATTCAATGCCTCTTGATTTGCAGGCAAAAATGTTACGAGTGTTAGAAGATGGAGTCATTAGAAGAATTGGTGATAATAAGACGAGAAAAGTAGATGTTCGTGTTATTACCGCAATGAACCAGCCTCCAGAAATATGTTTACGAGAGAATAAAATTCGCACTGATTTATATTATCGCTTAAACGTATTTTCATTATATATCCCACCGCTTCGTGAAAGAACTGAGGATGTACTATTATTAGCATCTTATTTTTTGAAAGAATATAATAAAAGTTATAAAAAAGGTGTACTTCAAATTGATGAGGAAGCGAAAGATAGACTGCAAGCTTATCAGTGGCCTGGAAATGTCCGAGAGTTAAAACATACGATTGAACATGCTGTTATTATTGCAGAAGGGAATACATTAACAGCCAATTGTTTACCACGTACATTTCGGAAAGAGAATTTTTCGAAGAAGAAGGGTATAATGCCACTTAGAGAAGCACTTCATCAAACAGAAAAAGAATTAATAGATCAAGCGTTGATTGAAACGGAAGGGAATATATTACAAGCCGCAAAAATGTTAGGTATCCCTCGTCAAACGCTTCAATATAAACTGAGCAAGTACGACAAAACCGCCGAATAATCGGCGGTTTTTGTGTGTTTGCACGAATAAAAGAGCGTTTACATATATAAAAAGTAATGAATATGATGTTAAGTATTGATTTCATACAACGCTTAAAAATATTTTTTCGCTTATGTAATAGGGTTCTCCGCACATTTACTTATCAACAATGTAAAGTTGGCATAACTATTGCTTATATAAAGGATGAGCGTATAAAAAGGGGGAATAGCAATGTTACATGATGTATACAAACCAAATCGTCACTGGAAGGATATCGAATTATGGAAAGATGTTACTGAAGAGCAATGGAATGATTGGGTTTGGCAATTAACGAATACGATCAAAACGTTAGATGACTTAAGAAAAGTAATTAACTTAACACCTGAAGAAGAAGAGGGCGTTAAAATTTCAACGAAAACGATCCCGTTAAACATTACACCGTACTATGCTTGGCTAATGAATCCTGATGATCCACGCTGTCCGATTCGGATGCAATCAGTACCGATTTCGGAAGAGTTATATAAAACAAAATATGATTTAGAAGATCCGCTTCACGAAGATGAAGATTCACCAGTTCCAGGGCTAACACATCGTTATCCGGACCGTGTACTATTCTTAGTAACAAATCAATGTTCTATGTATTGTCGTTACTGTACACGCCGTCGTTTTAGTGGACAAATTGGAATGGGTGTACCGAAGAAACAATTAGATGATGCGATTGCTTATATTAGTGAAACACCACAAGTACGAGATGTATTAATCTCCGGTGGTGATGGACTTCTAATTAACGATAAAATTTTAGAATATGTATTAAAAAATTTACGTGAGATTCCGCATGTTGAGATTATTCGTATCGGAACGAGAGCACCAGTAGTATTCCCACAACGTATTACAGAAAATTTATGTAACATTATTAAAAAATACCATCCAGTATGGTTAAATACACATTTCAATACATCTATTGAAATTACTGAAGAATCGAAAAAGGCATGTGAAATGTTAGCGAATGCTGGTGTTCCAGTCGGAAACCAAGCAGTAATTTTAGCTGGTATTAACGACAGCGTTCCAATTATGAAAAAACTTATGCATGACTTAGTAAAAATCCGTGTACGTCCATATTACATTTATCAATGTGATTTATCTGAAGGTATCGGTCACTTCCGTGCACCAGTATCTAAAGGTCTTGAAATTATTGAAGGTTTACGTGGACACACATCTGGTTATGCTGTTCCGACATTCGTTGTTGATGCGCCAGGTGGAGGCGGTAAAATTGCACTTCAACCAAACTATTTAATCTCACAAAGTGCAGATAAAGTTGTACTTCGTAACTTTGAAGGTGTTATTACGACGTATCCAGAGCCAGAGAGCTATATTCCAGGAAGAGCGGAAGGATACTTTAAAGAGATTTATCCGAACTACGAAGAAAAACGTTCAGATGTTGGTATCGCAGGTCTTATGAGCGATAAGAAATTTAACCTCGTTCCAGACGACTTACAGCGTATGAACCGTCGTAAAGACTATGAAGATAATGATACGCATGCATCTTTAAAAGATAAACGTGATAAGCGTGATCAATTAAAAGATAAAAAATATCAAGCACAAATGGCTAAATTAGAAGAAAACGACAAAAAAACTGAGGGTGATGCAGTATGAATTGTATGTGGTGTGACAGTACAGAAGCGAAAGAAAGCTTGAATACTGTATATTGGGAATTACCAGATGGTACGAAAGCCATTGAAATCCAAAAGACACCATGTATTTCTTGTTCCTCGTGCGGGATGGACTATCAATCAGACCATACAGTAAAAGAAATTGAAGATCAATTATTTTTAATTTACACGAAAGATTTACCAAAACAACTAACGTATGAAGAATTAATGGGAAGACCGCGTCTATTAAAAAGAAATTATTTCGACTTTTAACCAGCTTTTATGCTGGTTTTTTTCTTTTTCGCCTTGTATAATGTACCCAAGTTAGAAAGGTAGGGAATATTTTTGAAAAAAACATTTTACCATTATATGATGAAGCATCGTGCAGCTTTATTTAGAAATGAAATTTCAGATTTAGCAGAGGCGATGTATGATGATTTAAGTTTTCCGAAGCAATCTGAAGACTATGATGAAATTAGTTCATACTTAGAGTTGAGCGGAATGCTAGAAAGTATGTCTATATTTGATGAAGCCTGGGATTTATACATACAAGATAGATAAAAACTATTTGAAAACATACAGAATACATTACTTTGTTTAAAGTGAAGTATTCTGTATGTTTTTTTATACGAAATTTGTTGATTTGAAGCTAGTCTAGTTACTAGCTTTTTTTTGAGTGTAACGTAAATTTTATAAGATTATAATTTTTATTGAAAAAATTTATGAATATAAGCTTCTGTGATAAGCGTTTTTATGTAGGTTGCATATACTGATATCAAAATCACGACGTCAAAAAAAGGAGAGATAGAGATGGCAAGAAAAAAACAACCTAAATACAACGTAGGGGACATAGTCGTGATTACGCTATATGGAACCGTTGGGAAAATCACAAATATGAAGATTTTAGATGGAGTTTATGTATACGAAGTCAATAATCACGATGGATTTTACGTAGAGCAAACATTGCAGCACGTTACAGAGCAAGATATGAAAAAGGGCGATACGGAGTGGATTGAATTAAATTATAATTTCACGTTTGGTGATCTTGTGCAAGTAACTGGATATGATAAAGATGTTTTCCGTATTGTTGGTTTTCGTACAGAAGTATGGAGATATAAGAATGACGCATGGGAAGATACAATTTATGAATTGTCACGGATTACGGATGGTGAATGGTTAGAAGCGGATGAGTCAGATTTAACGTTACTTGCGAATGCTCAAACGGCAAATGCAATTTTGAAGAAACTGAAACAAGATAAAGCAGGTATGAATAAATTAGATTTAGGTAAGTTAAAGTCAATTAACAACTCGAAAAAAGTGAGTGTTAAGACGAATCGTCAAGAAATCATTGATGGGTTACTTGATATTTATAACGATTATCAATTATTGTTCGATACATTTAAAGATGAAGAATATAAAATTGTAATGGATGTTGTTCATAATTATTTAGTTAAATTGACAGAGAAAAAATAGTTAACTAGAAAGAGAGAATAAATTGAACAACAACATATGCAGTATAAGGTATGCCTACAACTATTAAAAAAATAAAAAGCCACTTTATAAGAGAGTCTGCCCATTGATCTTCATGCATGAACTCTTCTTTTGTTTGTCCTACTTCATATTGATTTTCCATTATTATTTCCCCCTTTGAATAGCTTGTACTACAATCGTATGCATCTCGTCCAAAGCTTATGACCTATAAAAAAATAAAATCTATTTTTCTAATCTCATATACATAATTTTGAGATTTTTTCATAAAACAGAAATAAAGGAGTGATGCTCATGAAGGAAATTGAAGTCGTGATTGATACGGAAGAGATTGCGGAGTTTTTTTATGAGCAACTAATTGAAAGAGGGTACGTCCCAAAACGAGAAGAAATTGAAGATCTCGCAGATATTACATTTGAGTATTTATTAGAGAAATGTATGATTGATGAAGTTTTTGATGAAGAGGATGAATGAAAGTAACGACGGGCATAACTCGTCGTTTTTTACTCTTTACAAACCTGTCACAAATATAGTCAATAATTATTGGTATAATGAAAAGGAAATTTTACTCAAGAGGTGAAGGAATGTTCAAAAAAATTATTGATTCTTTATTAGGAAAGAAAAAATATCGTTCGTATTCAAGTAGTGATTATCGTCGTAGAGGGCGCTCTTATTCAAGTAGCGATTATAAACGACGTTCATCTGGTTATGGACATCAACATTATAAAAGAAAACGTAAAAGCCGTAGCTTCTTTTCAAGTAGCTGATGAAATGGCGTCGTGTACTAGCTTTATTTGATAGACCACTGCGAAAAAATACAATTGTTGCAGAACGTTATAAAATTGAATCAGTAATTGGAATGGGCAGTTATGGGGTTACATATGTCGTTAATGATTTACAAATAAATAGATATAAAGTCTTAAAACAATTAAGACAAAGTAAACAAAGATATGAGTCTGGTAGAAAATCATTTGAACAAGAGAAAATGATTTTACAAACATTGAATCATCATGCAATTCCTAGTCTATATGATCATTTCATATGGGAGAAAAAGAGCTTCTTTGTAATGGAGTACATGCCTGGTAAAAATTTTGAAGATTATATTTTCATAGATGGGTATGTATATACAGAACGTGAAGTTTTTGAGATTTTATATGAAATATTAGAAATTGTATCGGTGTTTCATAGTGAAGGCATTATTCATCGAGATTTACGCATTCCAAACATACTAATGAAAGAAAATCAAATTAGTATTATTGATTTTGGATTGGCTAAATGGAAAGGTGAGGATGATGAGCGAGCTACAACTTACGAAGGTGAACAAGCTTTGATGCGAGAAGTTCACTTTCGTAGTGACTTTTATGCGCTCGGTCATTTCTCATTATTTTTATTATATGCAGGATATGAATCTAATGAAAAAAAGGAAAAACCATGGTACGAAGAATTAACTTTGGAAAATTATAATCGCGAAATGCTTATGCGAATGTTACAAATAAAAACGCCGTACTATGAGAATGTACAAGATTTAAAACAAGATGTAGCTTCTGCTTTAGAAAGGATGAAGACTCCATGTTTCAAAAATTTTTAGCAAGCGTTGGTATTGGAAGTGCAAAGGTAGATACTGTTCTTGAAAAAGATGAGTATATTGTTGGGGAAGAAATAGTTGGAAAGGTTCATATAACTGGAGGTTCAGTTAGCCAACAAATTGAAAGCATTTACTTAACATTATCGACGTCTTATGTACGAGAAGTGGATGATAAAAAAGTAACAGCAACATATGATTTAGAGCGAGTACGCTTAACAGAACCTTTTTCTGTAGAACCGAATGAAAAAGTTGAAATTCCATTTTCTTTTCCAATGCCAATTGAAGCACCACTTACACTTGGTATGAAAACGGTTTGGATTCATACAGGTCTTGATATTAAACGTAGTATAGACCCAAGTGACCGCGACTACGTTCAAGTGTTACCCAATGCATTATTAAGTAGTGTTTTAGATAGTGTAAATGAATTAGGGTTTAAAGCACGTCATATAGAATGTGAAGAATTACCGCATCGATTATGTAAGCAAGTTCCATTCGCACAAGAATTTGAGTTTATTCCGGTTTCTGGAGAGCATTATGGGAAATTAGATGAATTAGAATTATTAATCTTGCCACGTGCATACGACCGACTAGAAATTATTATGGAAGTAGATAGAAAATCCCGTGGTTTAGCTGGATTATTCGCTGAGGCGCTTGATCTTGATGAGAAGGTGATTCGTTTTACCGTAACAAGAGAAGATATCCCTGAGATGAAGCAAAAAATTAATAATTATATTTTTTAATAAACTATGCATAAAAAAGAAATGGAGAGGAAAACTAAAACAACCGCTCCATTTTTTTGCATAGTGAGGTTATGTATGTGAAACGATATCGACATTTATACTTGCTAAGTTTTACGTTACTCATTTGTTTTGTCGTATTATCACTTTCGTATCATACCGCTTGTATTGAGAATTTCGACAATATAGTCGCACATTTTATTCAAAGCTTTCGAAACGATTATTTGACGACCTATTTTACTTGGGTGTCTTTTATCGGTTCCAAAAGAATATATTTTCCATTACTCATTATTCTTGTAATGTATTTTCTCGTTAGAAAAAAGTTGCTTAGTGCGTTACTTCTAACAATTAATTACTACGGATCTCGTTATTTAAACAGTATGCTTAAACTATGGTACGAACGAGCAAGACCTGATGTCACGCAGCTTGTTACTGCAACTGGATATAGTTTTCCGAGCGGTCATACGATGAATGCTACTGCTTTTTTAGGATTTATTGCATACGTCACAATTACTGAAGATCGTATTTCATTGCATAAAAAATTATTAATTATTCTTATAGCAAGCTTTGTTGTATTATCTATTTCAGTTAGCCGAATATATCTTGGCGTGCACTATCCATCTGACGTATTAGCAGGATGGGCAGCTGGCGGTAGCTGGCTCGTTTTATGTGTTATATTTCATAAAACGTTCATAAAAAAAGAACCTATGTCATAATAGGTTCTTTTTTCATTGGCTCAACATGAATGTGTGCATGGTAAATTCCAAACTTTTTGCGAAGCATAGCCTCGATATTGTCAGTAATACAGTGACTTTCTCCAACATCCATACGAGCATCTACTTCAATTGTAATATCAACGTACGTTTGATTCCCGTACATACGAGCTCGAATATCTACAATGTTTTCCACACCGCCAATATGCTCAATAGCATCAGCGTATTCCTCCATTTTATCAGGATCAATTCCATCTGTTAGCATATGAGAAGATTCTACGAAAATCTCCCATGCAGTTTTACAAATAATAAGACCTACAATTAAAGCGGCAATAGGGTCTAAAATAGGCATTTGGAACTGAGAACCGACAATACCTACTACAGTACCAATACTTACGAGTGCATCTGATAAATTATCCTTTGCAGCGGCTTCTAATGATTTACTTTTTGTTCGTGCTGCAATTTTTTTCGTATACAAATACACGCAGTACATAACGACAGCAGAAAATAAAGCAACCCATGCAGCGAGTACATTAGGTGCTGCTTGTTTCGGATTTAAGAAAGATTGAATGGCACTAATAACAACTTCTAATCCGACTGTTGCCATAATGAAGGACGCAACAAGTGATGCGATTTGTTCGGCCCGCGAATGCCCATACGGATGATCTGGGTCACGAGGTTTACGAGATATTTTTAGACCAATTAATATCGCTAAAGAAGCACCGATATCCGTTAAGTTATTTAAACCGTCAGCACGTAATGCACTAGAGAGGGTAATATAACTGATGATGATTTTCATAGAGGATAAAAATATGTAGGCCATAATGCTGACAATAGCACCTTTATCAGCTTCTTTATGAGAAAGAGTATCCATTTTAATCACTCACCTTTCTTTAAAGGAATTCTTTCTATAAATAGAGTATCAAACGAAAGTCGTGTGGGTCTATACAAACATTGTTGACGTTTTATAGCTTTTTAAGAAGGGGATAACAAAGTTTCGTGAAGGAAAAATATGTTGAAAAGTACAAAGTCAGGGTGTAAACCGAATTGGAGTTTATTTACTAAAGAGATAGGAGGGGAGATGGATGAAGAAACGAATACTTTTCTTACTATGTATTATTCTTATAATGACAAGGTGTAATTCATTAAACGATGAAAAACGTCAAAAGATAAGTGTGAAAATAGATGAAAGCCCTCTGAAAAATATTTTCCAGAGGGCTTTTATTTTAGTATGCTTCTAAAAACTCAGTAACTTGCTCTTCAGTTTTTGCGTTAGCACTATGTAAGTGGCCTAACTTCTCACCATTTTGGTATACAAGTAAACTTGGAATACCCATTACTTGATACTCTTCAGCGATACTTGGAAACTCATCTTTATTAATAGAATACCATTCAAATTTATTGAACTCTTCCATTACATCTCCGATAAAGTTGTCCATACGTACGCAATCTGGGCACCATGTAGTAAAGAACTTAACAACTACAGGCTCCTCGCTTGCGATGATGTCTTTGAATTCTTGTTCTGTTTTAATTTCTTTCATAAGTAAAACTCCTTTCAATATCACACGAATTTATATGCAAAATTCGTATTTGCAAACATGTTGCAAACTTATTATTTGTTTTTTAGTTTTGTAGTTCGTTCACACTTATAAAATTGTATGTAACATGACTGCGCTACTAAGTGTGAAAATAACGGAACCTCACTTTTCTTTATAAGCTTTTTCCAGGATTGTGTCAAACTTTTGAATTTTATACAGAAATTAAAGAAGCCCACACTTTGATTGAGTATGGGCAGAGGGACTAAAATTAATCGCTTATTAATTTCGAATAGATATTTAAATCGATAAGCTTTCCAGCTGATTTTTCGCTCTTTCTCAGAGTACCTTCAAAAGTAAAGTTTAATTTTTCTAATACTTTTATGGAATTTACATTTGCAGGTTCAACTTTTGCTTCAACACGATATAGTTTTAGATGTGTAAAAGCATAATCTAATAAAGAGGATATTGCTTCAGGTGCATATCCTCTACCCCAAAATGTTTTTGAAATATCATAGCCAATCTCAGTCTTTGAGTTTTCAAAATCTAAGGAATTATAGCCACATGAACCGATAATGTGATTAGATTCTTTTTCAATAATAGTAAAACGTATAGCTTTATTATTTTGAGCGAGTTCGTTAAGGAATTGAATCATATCTTTTGCCTGGTTCTCATCAGTGAAATTACTTATATTCATGAATTTAGTAACATCAGGATCAGACCATATTTTAAACATACTTAGTGAATCAGATGCTTTCATTTTCCTTAAATATAATCTCTGTGAGTGTAGTTCTGTAATCAATACTTTTACCTCCGTTATGTTGTAATGATAGGTAGATTAAAAATATTGATATCTGCGCATAATTCAGTCCCTTCTAGATTAATTAACTTTTATTATACAAGAAAATTACTACATTGAACAAAGGCGTTAATTGGAGGTAACGAAATGACAAACTCATCAATTGAATATTGCGTTCAGTGTGATTAAGAAAGTGGTGTATAAAGATGGGACGAGATGAGAGTTACTTCCAAACTAAAAAAAGAGTAGATAATTTAAAAACATTTTACATTCATTTAACCATCTACATACTAGTCAATCTGATGCTTTTTTACTTTTTAAGTAGTGAATTAGCTATTTTTTATTTTAATTACAAAAATTGAATAAGGTTAGAAATTATATGGTTGTAATGGGAATTGAGGGATATGAATAAAAAATTTTATCCCGCATTAACGGGCAGTAAGCCCCCACTGATTAAAGTTTCACTTTATTAGGGATTTGCCTTAAACATTTATTACAGTCAAGAATATTTATAATAATATGAACTAAAAAAGGTCCAATTTTTGTAATGTTGGAGGGGATTATTGTGGACATAACTCAAAGCGTGGCAAGAATAGTGGTTAATGGGAAAGACCTTTCTTTCACTTCAGTTCAAACCTCTGCATGGAATCATGGACCTGTAAATGATTTAATCATTACGACGAATCAGAGGGTGAATGAGCTTTTTCAATTCATGTGGTCACAAGTACCGGTTACGATGTCGATATATTTTCTTCAAGGGGCGGATTTACTTAGGTTCGTTAGGGTTGCGGGAATTAATGAGCGTGTAACAGGAGAATATGTATATCATTTCATTTGGTAATAAGAAGGAGTCAAAGTAGTCTAGCAGCTACTTTTTTATTTTGTCATTTGAATATAAGCGAGCGGACTAGCTTTATAGTACCCACTGAAATAAAGAATCATAATATAATTTGTAATAAATTATACGGAAGTGAGTTGAAAATCATGTTTTATTCATATTTTAATTCTCAAGCTGGCATGCGACCAGCGTATGGTACGTCTATAACGTATAGTGGAGCACAAAGTACAGTCCAAGCTATTCAACAAGCATTGCAAATGCAACAACAAATGCAAATGCAGCAGCAAGGTGTACAACCATATTACTCATCCGTAGAGTATTTTTACCCAGTACATCAAGTTACACCGTACGGAAGTTCTTTTCTGACTATTCCATATGGGACTGTATACAACTTATAACTAGTAAGGAATGAAGTGGTGTATATAAATAAGGGTGCAGGTTAATAGCGCCCTTATGAATAATAAAAATAGCTAGTCCAAACCTTATAAATCAATCTTACATAATATATAGTAATAAGTTTGAAAGGGGAATTAGTATGTCTTGTTATTACTACTGTAAGTATTGTAAGGAGTATAAAAAGAAGCATCATGATTGTTGTAAGAACACTTGTAAGTGCCATGATAACAAGGACAATCTTGTTAGAGCATCCGCATTTAGAGCTAGAAATACAGTAAATCAAAATGTTCCTGCTAATACTTTTGTGAAAGTGTTATTTCAAAATGAACAATTTGATTTAGCGAATGAGTATAATCCAGCAACATCTATTTTTATGCCGAAGACTAAAGGAGTATATTCTATTATTGGAACGATTGGTTTCTTTCCAAACGATCCAACTTTAAATTATAGAGCGCGTGTAGAAATTCGTGTGAATGGAAACGCAGCGATAGCTATAGATAATGACTTTTTTGGTCCCATAAGTTTTGGAAATGTAGTAAGTGTTTCGACGATTGTTCAATTGAATGCAGGGGATGAAGTTGAGATTTATGCACAAAGTAGTATAGATGGAGTTTTAAGTCCTTTAGAAGATGGTGCACATTTTGAAGCAGCAAGATTTCCTTCTTCAATTAAATAAAGTCATTAAACAATGAGTTTACAGAAGCTTAAAGGTAAACCCTCACCGAAATGGTGAGGGTTTTTTACTCTATTAAAAATAGTAACAGGTCGTCCAAGCTATTCTAATCTATATAGCATACTATGTAAAAATAAGTGTAAAGGAAAGGGGGACTAACTATGTCTTATTATTACTGTAAGTATTGTAAAGATTACAAAAAGGAAAGTCATGATTGTTATAGGAAAAGTAGTAAATGTGATAGGAAGTATGTAAAGGTGAAGTGTTGTGATGATAAGAAAGAGGAGCTTGTAAGGGCATCGGCATTTAGAGCTGTGAATACAGTTAATCAACCTGTTCTAGCAAATACTCCTGTTAAAGTATTATTTCAAAATGAACAATTTGATCTAGCGAATGAATATAATCCAGTAACATCCATTTTCACTCCGAAAACTAGAGGGGTATATAGTGTATTAGGAAATATAACATTTTCTCCAAATGATTTTAATGTGAATTACAGAGCTAGAGTAGAAATTCGTGTGAATGGAAATCCAGCAATAGCGATAGATAATGATTTCTTTGGAACAGGAGTATTTTTTAATAATGATGTTTCCGTAACTACTATTCTTCAATTAGAAGCAGGAGATGTAGTTGAAATTTTTGCAGAAAGTAGTATTGCTGGCGTAATTGTACAAAATGTTAATGGTGTAAATACGGTTCACTTTGAAGTGGCAAGATTTCCTTCTCCAATTAAATAAAACAGATCATTAAATGTTTTTTAGTAGGTTTAGTTAATCCCCTTACCAAATGGTGGGGGATTATTATTGTTTTTCTAAAATATATAAGTAAACAGGTTAAGTATAGTTTAATTTGTAAGGGTTTCAATCTTCTTCAGATAATAAACAGAATAATAAGTAACATGCTTGTACAAACTCATTGTTAGTAAGTTTACTAGTTTTCTTATAGAACAAGAAAGAAGGAATACATAAAAGATCGTATCGTTACGTTTTTTCTTTACTATATAGAAATTATATATTGAACATAGATTTGTGAAGGTAATACTAATACACTGAAAAGAATAACATAAAGGCGATTACACTATATAAAAACAAAATCAATCCTAAGATGAGTAGTATTGGATGCAGCTTGAACATATTTGACCTCCTTGAGTATATAAAGAATTTTAATATATTATTGGTCAATTTAGAAGGGGGACGGTTGCATAAAAAAAGAGCATACATAATAAGTACGCTCTAAAGAAAGATAGGTTTTATGAGTGGATAATCTCCATACGATAATATATGTTCTTTTAATAAAAACGTGTAAAAAATCAATGAATTATCAATGGAATATCATAAAATGTGTAATTTTAGTTTAGGAATGCATTTATTTTCTTTCTCAGTTATTTTAGGTAACAAATTTGTGAAAATCGTACATTATGCGGACTAACAACGGGATAGCGATCGTACTTCAGTCACATATTTCTTAAAGTCTGGATATTGCGTGATAGTTTGACATTTAGGGGTGCATAGTTGATTAATTATAGACACATTTGTAATTACTTCGTTACAAGGACCGAAAAATGTAACTTTTAGTTTTGAATTTGGTGGGATTTTGAACACGATAGGTTTTTTTTCCATGAAATCAGCTCCTAATATTGAGTATTATAAGTTAAAGGATGTAGAGTCGTATTAGTATAATATGAAACTTCAGTGGATTTGCTTATAATAAAGAATTTCATAGTAGTAAAATTGCTTAAAGATGTAAAGGGGAAATTGAGAATGCGAAATAAAACGTTTAATTAATATAATCAATAAATACGCAAATGGTTAATATAACTAATGCATTTTTTTATTTTCTACATATTATGTTAGTAAGAATTGTATAAGGAGGTAGTATAAAATAGTGGAAGAAAATGTACAAGCTCAGCTTTCGCCACCGTGGATCACATATTTTAATGAATTAAAAAATTCAATAGGTGCTGATCCAACTGTTACAGTTGGGCCGCTTATTCCTGTTGGTGGTAATTATATTATTTTAGTGCATGCGTTAAGTTTGGAAGTTTTAATTTAATAATGTAGGGGGATGTTTTCTAATATCCGTAAAAATGATTGATACCTGGATTGATAGGACGAGATTACATAACAAATGAATAGTAGGGTATATTTCAAATATGAGAATGTTTTATATGGTATATATGTTAAAGTTAATAGAAATATTTCTGAAAGAGAATATATTTTTTAAAACAGTAACGATTCTTTTTATTTATATTATAGATAGCTAGTTTTAGAGAGATAAGGCTTACAATAAAACAAGCTATGAATAAGACATTAAAAAGGAGCTGGAATGTATGGGGTATATTGTAGATATTTCAAAATGGAATGGAACTATCAATTGGGATATTGCAGCATCTCAGCTAGATTTAGTGATTGCTAGAGTTCAAGATGGCTCTAATACGGTGGATTTTATGTATCAAAATTATGTTAGTGAAATGAAAAAGTATAGTATCCCATTCGGTAATTATGCTTTTTGCCGTTTTATATCTATTGCTGATGCAAAGAAAGAGGCACAAGATTTTTGGAATCGTGGTGATCAATCAGCTAAGTTTTGGGTGGCGGACGTAGAAGTTCAAACGATGGCAGATATGCAAGGCGGGACACAGGCATTTATTGATGAATTACGCCGTTTAGGTGCGGAAAAAGTAGGATTATATGTAGGGCATCACATGTATTTATCATTTGGAGCACGTAATATTGAAGCTGATTTCGTATGGATCCCTCGTTATGGAGGGAATAAGCCAGCATATCCATGTGATATTTGGCAATATACGGATTCAGGGAATGTTCCTGGGATTGGGAAATGTGATCTGAATCGATTAGTAGGAAATAAGTCACTTTCTTGGTTTATAGATTCGAACAAAGCAAATCAATCTAACATAGTGTATAAACAGCAACCGAATGGCATTGGTATTGCAGTTTCGAAATATCCTGATGGATACGGAATAAATTTATATGAGAACCCCATGAATCCTCAATTTACAGGTGCACTCACTCAGAAAATTCCATATTTAATCTTAACAGGTTATTGGGGAGGCGGTGAGCAAGATATGATTTGTTTAGGGAACGATAAGCAGTGGGCATATTTAAAACATTTTAAGGTGAAATGGTTTTATGCAACTTCGAAATATCCTGTCGGCTACAGAGTAAATTATTATGAAGAGCCTGAATGTATGAATTATAAAGGAAATATAGATGGATCGACATCTTTTCGAGTGTGGGGTAGAGTGGGAAATGCGGTAGATATCGGGCAGAATAGTTGGATACCTGAAGAACATGTAAGTATTAAGTAACTATAGCAGCCGTATTGTTTTTGAGGTGTATGTAAAGAGTCTTCTTACTATACATAATAGTAAGAAGACTCTTTATGTTTAAAAATGGAAATGCATGATACATAGTCAACTCATATGAAATGAATTACATGCAGAAAACACACTGTTTTCACAATGCCTGTGTATAGTTAATTTGCATAATGATAAAAGTGAGGTATTTGAATTGAAAAAGAAAAAAATATTTATTGGAACAATTATTTCATGCGTGATGCTAGCATTATCTGCATGTGGTTCTTCAGACAACGTAGTAACATCAAAAGTAGGAAATGTTACAGAGAAAGAATTAAGTAAAGAATTAAGACAACAATATGGAGAAAGTACTTTATATCAAATGATGTTAAGTAAGGCATTGTTAGATAAATATAAAGTTTCGGATGAGGAAGCAAAAAAGAAAGTAGAAGAAGCAAAAGATAAAATGGGTGAGAACTTTAAATCAACTTTAGAACAACTTGGATTGAAAAATGAAGATGAATTAAAAGAAAAAATGAAGCCAGAAATTGCATTTGAGAAAGCGATTAAAGCAACAGTCACAGAAAAAGATGTGAAAAATAACTATAAACCAGAAATGAAAGTAAGTCACATTTTAGTGAAAGATGAAAAGACAGCTAAAGAAGTAAAGGAGAAAGTAAATAATGGTGAAGATTTTGCTGCCTTAGCAAAACAGTATTCAGAAGATACTGGTTCAAAGGAACAGGGCGGGGAAATATCTGGTTTTGCTCCTGGACAAACTGTGAAAGAATTTGAGGAAGCTGCGTATAAATTAGATGCAGGCCAAGTAAGTGATCCAGTTAAAACAACTTACGGTTACCATATTATTAAAGTGACGGATAAAAAAGAATTGAAGCCATTTGATGAAGTAAAGGAAAAAATTCGTAAAGATTTAGAACAACAAAGACTACAAGATACGACAGGTAAATGGAAACAACAAGTAGTCAATGATTTATTGAAAGATGCTGATATTAAAGTGAATAATAAAGAATTTAAAGATACATTTAAATTTCTAGAAAAGAAATAATGATTGTAATCATAATTAGAAAAGGGAACTCATATAGAGTTCCCTTTTCTAATTAGTGTGTGAGTTATAAATAGATAGTAAGACAATACAATATTACATTTAAATATTAAGAATTACAATGGGAAATAATGGATATCGAACGTAATTTAAAAAATAATACATATAATGTTTTTGAATAAATATTTAATATGGATAATTAGTAAAAAGCTGAGCATTCGAATGGAAAGGATGTTCTTTTTGGTGTGAAAATTTTAGGATAAATAATGAATCGTATTAAACGCGTCATTTACCACATCAATAAATTAAGGTGGGGAGAATATATGAAAGTAATCTTTCAAGGAGAGGGCGGCGCGAAAATTTTTGAGTCATATGATGAAAATGTAAGTGATTTATTAGCTATATTAAAAGAAACGAAAGGGATTAAAATCGGGATTGTTGAGTATAAAGTGTTAAAGTACGAACTTAATTATTTTCGTCATCCGAAAAAAGCGGATACAGAGAGAGAGTTACATATAATAGTACAACCTAAGTATATGTAATGAAATATAATAATAAAAATCACTGATTCAGTTTTGTAAAGTTTCATAGAGTATGTAAGAAAAGAGAGTGTTGTAAATGCTCTCTTTTCTTATGCTTTGTGAGTTCGTTCATCATAGTATATGTGTTCAGTTATAGATGGTTAATAAACGAAAAAATTTAAAACTTTTTTGTTTAGGCAGGGATTTTATATTTAAGTAAATAAATATACTATGAAGTATTTTTTATACGAATATTGGAGGAGTATAAAATGAGTTTAGCAAGTTACATAGGCTGTAATGTAGAAATTCCGTTAACGGAGCCCGATTCTAATGATGTAATTGTTTTTGGATCATGTTTTGCAGAGGAAAGTATGCTTGAAATGGTACAAGAGTATCAATTCCAAAAAAATTACATATATGAGGTTTCAACTAGTTGGGGAATTGAACTTGTCGAGTGGCAAAACGTAAAGGAAAAAAAAGAAGCGAAAGAAAAACTTTTAACTTTATGCAAGATTATGGAAGGTTATTTGGAAGATGGAGACTATTTCGAATTATTCAGTTGTTGGGTTGGTGATGAAGATAAGGAACGAGTAGGGGAATTGAAATTAAAAATAAATCATTTTAATATAGATGAATTATGTATTCCAGAAAGAACATTAGTTAGGATAGAAAAATAAACATTGAAATATTTTTTAAGAAAAGGCGATTTCACTTTGTGTGAAGTCGCCTTTTAGTTGTTATATGCATTTTACATAAGAAATGAGAAGTTTATTTGATAAAGGAAAAAAGTATGGAGATAAATAAAATTATGTTTTTTGTTAAAAAATAATAAGTATGGCTCTTCTCAAAAGAACGTAAGTTCGTGTATAATAAGAACGAATGTTCTTTTGAGAGGTAACCTAATTATAGTTTAGAAGTAAATCCGAGTTTAGTGCGTATTAAAAATAACTAAGGGATAGTATGGCTAAATAAATGTATAAATGATCAAGGAGATAAAAATGAACGATGTAAAGATACAAAAGGAAGAAAGAGAGTGGGTTCCGTTTACAGTAATATCCGAACAACTTTTAAATATGAGAAAGATTATTGGAGAGAAATTAAAAGTACAAAAACCGCTTTTAACAAACGAAGCAAAAGAGAGAATTTCTGATAAATTATTAACGTCATTACTGTCTGAGAAAGAAATATTGGTAACATATTTTGAAGATGGTTACATACTAACAAACTACATGACTGTTGTACATATCAATCCGGTAAAACAAATTGTAATTTGTACAGACGCCTTTTATAAAACTTACGTATTTAACGCTATGGATATTATTGAAATAACGTAAAAGAAGCTGAATATTAAATGGCAGCTTCTTTTATTTCTGATTTATGAGACAAATAATACAAGAAAAAGCAGCTAGCTTCGTGCTAGCTGCTGAGCCCCAGGGAAAGGGAGAAAAAGATAGGGTACTCCAAAATCAACAAGAGCTGTCAAACAGCCTGATTATAGTATAGACAAATTAAGATTTTCTATACTAAAAGTTGAACATAAGATTAGGCTGTACCCACTTGGTTTTGATCTGCAAGGTCAGAATCAAATGTATTGGTCGCGCTAACACCGCTAAAAGTATTAACAACAAAACCAACGTTTGATGCGCCAGAGCCATTATAAGCTTTCGTATTTTCTTTTGGAGAAACGTTGTAGAAATCACCTAAGTTAAATGAACCATTACTATTTTGTACAACTAAATTCCCTACAACTGATGGCATAATTTTCACCTGCTTTATAATAAGTTGTTAACATTACTATATGGAGTTATAGTCCAGATGGTTCATATAATAAAAATTGTGGAATAGTAAAACGTTTGGAGCATGGATTTCAATAAAAGTGTGTTAAAATTAATATAATAAAGTTGAGTAATTTTTTAAAAAAATTTGTATAATTGATATATACGAAAATAAAGGAGGCAAAATGTAATGAAAGATATTATGAAAAAAGTTGATTTAACAGATGCCAAATCAAGTAATCTTGTTGCACTAATTTATAGTAATGAAGTTATATTAGTTGAAGACGCATTTTGTCCAAATGAAATAAAATTAAAGTTTAATGAAATTGCAATTTTATCTGCAATTAAAACAGCTCATATTGCGAAAGTGTCTAT
This sequence comes from Bacillus sp. AR8-1, assembly GCF_008042345.1. NCBI lineage: Bacteria > Bacillati > Bacillota > Bacilli > Caryophanales > Bacillaceae > Bacillus > Bacillus sp. AR8-1. The sequence continues at coordinate 5,597 of NZ_QNUB01000041.1, read as the reverse complement.
TAGGAAAGAACTTGAAGCGCTTTTTCATGATACGGGTGTTATATTAGTGAAACAAAATGTTGATTATGGTAGTAGCCAATCTATTACCATGCATTTTGAGCAATTTAAAAAATTGCAATATGAGATTGAATATTTAAATAAAAGTATGTAATAAGGCAGCTAAATAAAGGTTCTATCATAAAGGTGGAATGTGTTGTGTTGAAAAAGTGGTTTGAAAATTATTTGGGGGAATCGCATTGTAAACATAAATATATTTTTATTAAGATGCAGGATAATGAGGATTTTAAAAAAGATACATTAGGTGTAGTTTATATTTACCAGTGTGAAAAATGTGGAAAAGAGAAGTTGAAATGTAAAAACGATAATGAAATAAACAATGAATTTTTAGATATATAGCAAAAAGTAACCATGATGGTTACTTTTTTTATTTATGTATGCAATATCAAAACCATTACTAAAGTATGAGTTGAGTTGATACTATAGTAAATGGCTGAATAAAAATGAAGAGAGTAAGATATAGGGAAGGAGGATGAGAGAAATGCAGAGAAAAGAAATTGGTAAATCTGTAATTATTACAGGTGTGACACAAGGGTTAGGACGTGCGATGGTTGACCGATTTGATGAATTAGGGTGGAACATATATGGTTGTGGACGTTCAAAAGATAAAATTGAAGAACTAAAAAAACAGTACAGTAAAATACATGATTTTCAAGTAATTGATGTTTCAGATTCTCAGCAAGTTAACAACTGGGCAAATTATATACTTAATAGACATACGGCTCCCGATATGATAATAAATAATGCATCGATTGTAAATCAAAATGCACAACTTTGGAAAATTACGGCTCAAGAATTCGAAAATGTAATGAATGTAAACGTGAATGGTGTAGTAAATGTAATAAGAGCGTTTGTTCCCGCAATGGTAGCTAGGAAAGAAGGAATTATCATTAATATGAGTTCTAGTTGGGGGAGAGAAGGTGAAGCTGAGCTTGCGCCATATTGTGCCTCAAAATTTGCAATTGAAGGTATCACTAAATCTATGGCACTGGAATTACCTCATGGCATGGCTGTAGTTGCTTTAGATCCTGGAGGGAGTATTAGTACTCCAATGCTGAAGTCATGTGCGCCACAATATATAAATGAATCACCTACACCTGAAACTTGGTCACATAAAGCAACTCAATATATATTGAATATAACAATAGATAAAAATGGAGATTCACTGACATGCCCAGCATGCATATAAAAAGCACCTTTAAGGTGCTTTTTATATTAGTAGCACATTATATCATTCACAAAATTACATTTAAAAAATAAAATAAAAGATTAAGGGTGGAATTTATTTATTCCGCTATTTGCCGATTAGTAAGACCCCTACCTCAAAATTCAGCGAAAGCAAAGAATTTAGGAGGGGGATGAAGAAAACCCCACTGATTAAAGTTTCACTTTATTTTGAAAGGTTTAGAAAATATTTAAATAGGTGATAAAAATGAATCCAAGCGGTTTAAAAGTTACAGGGGCATGGTTTCAAGTAGGTGGGAACCTTACAGCTGCAATTGGAACGACAAGAGGATTTATTGGAGAAGAGAAAGTTGAATCGGATCTCGTTATTGTAGGAAGCTCATTACAAGCCCTCGGGTATATATTACAAATCATTGCGAGCAATTATGATGATGGGGAAGAAAAAAGAGAAAATCAAAATATAGGCTTAGAGAATCAAAGTAAATTACTTGATCAAATAGGAATTGAGCTATTAGCATTAGGGAATATATCAAATGTAATAGGAACATATTTTAATATAAATGAACAATCGAAAGAAAATGATTATCTTATTATTACAGGGAACAGTTTACAATCGATCGGTGCTTTTTTAGGAGTAGAAGCAGCTTTGATGGATATAAATGTACTACAGAAAATTATTATATTAGGTAACTCCATGCAAAGTTTAGGTGCTGGATTACAAGCGTATCAAGGTGTTTCAAATGTATTGAAAGATGAGAGAGAAAATGAAGATAGTATTTTTGATAAGAAGGATGAGAGAATAATTGCACTCATTGGTATTTGGATACAAGCGATAGGAACGTTAATTTCTGCAATTGGAGTAACTGCAATAGAGGAAGAAAATAGGCTAGAAAACAATGCAAAGGTTGAAATACTTATATAAATAGAAGGAGATACATGAATTTTATAGGTACGTTAAGATTAAAATAGTAGTAGGTTTTTTTGCCTATAGATAGAATATATAAAGTAAGAGATGTTATATATACTTAATGAAAATTTATGTAACAACAACATCATAAGGTTTCTTTACGTATGTTTTGAAAAGGGATATATAAAATACAAAATAAGGAGTTTTCAAGGGATGATGTATTTATTAGCAATTTTTCTTCCACCTGTTGCTGTACTATTTTGTGGAAAACCAATTCAGGCAATAATAAATTTCATATTAACATTAATATTTTGGGTGCCAGGAGTTATACATGCAATTCTTGTAGTGCATGATAAAAAAGCTGATCGGCGTTTGAAAAAACAAATTCAAGCATATGATGAAATTAATAAGAGGAATCGAAGATAATTCATCTGTGAAATGTTTTTAAAAGAAAGGAGGATTAACCTCCTTTTTTTAGTGGGTGTTAAGTTTAAATTTTTGTGTGGCGGAAAGAATTTTTAATATAAGTTTTATGATAATAACTTTTAGATTGTGCATGTAATAGGCCAGTATAAATACTTTCTGGTACATTAAAGAAATCGTACATACCATTCTTTAATTGGATTCGCAAAATCATAGAAAAAGGATTATAGCCAACAGCAACTATATTTTTTGAAATCACGGGAGATAGCTTCATCATTACGCAACTCCTCACTTTTCATTTTTAATAATTTCTTGTAGATATTGAGGTTGTGAAGTTGAAATCCTTATAAATTAAGAGGTATTATACTTATATGCAATATATTAAATGTTTGTTATACGTAATTATAAGGAAGTTCACACGAAGTACATATCGTTGTGCTATTTTTATTTCACCTTTGATTTATAAATAAGAAAATATTGACCATTTGAAAAAAAGGTATATTATTTATACGAGGTATTAAAAATTCACTTTTTACATTCTATGCTTAAAGGGGCAGCGTTATTAGGAAAAATAGAAGTGAAAATAGTTTGTATAAGAAGTATTCTAAAATTTATAATCTGTGAATTGGGAAAATATTGAATGCTCCAGGTCAATATACTTTCTTAATCAAATGCATTTTAGAAAGTGACCTCAATATTTTTAAGTAAATCAACGGGAGAATTGAAAGGCAGGAGAAAGTAACATGTCAGAAAATTATCGTTCTCGAGAGGAACGACGACAAGTTAAAAAGAAAAAACAACCAGCTTCTAAAACACAAAAACCAAAAGGTAAAACATCATTCTTTCGCAAGTTTTTAATTACTTGTTTATTACTTGGTATTGTTGGTTTAGTGGCGGGGGTTGCTACCTTTTTCGTAATGATTAAGGATGCACCAAAACTTGAGAAAGCAAAACTTGTTAATCCGTTATCCTCAAAAATTTATGATAAAAACGGGGATTTGGTATATGAATATGGAAAAGAAAAAAGGACGAATGTTACGTATGAGCAAATACCTAAATTAGTAGAAAATGCATTTTTAGCGACAGAAGATTCACGTTTTTATGAGCATAGCGGAGTAGATTTTAAAGGTACTGCGCGTGCTGTTCTAGTAAGTCTTAAAGGAGATTACGGTTCTCAAGGTGGAAGTACGATAACACAGCAAGTTATTAAAAACTACTTCTTATCAATGGACAAAACACCAAAGCGTAAGGCGCAAGAAATATATTTAGCTTATAAGCTAGAACAACAGTATTCAAAACATGAAATATTAGAGATGTACTTAAATAAAATTAACTTAGGAAACCGTTCATATGGGATCGCAACAGCAGCACAAAACTACTATGGTAAAGAATTGAAGGACTTAACATTACCAGAAGTTGCGATGCTGGCAGGTTTACCGAAAGCACCGAATAACTATGATCCAACGAAAAAAGAAAATGTTCAAAAAGCAACAGAAAGAAGAAATGTTGTTCTAAACTTAATGAATCGACATGGATATATAACAAAACAGGAAATGGAAGAAGCATTAAAAGTTGACGTAGAAAAGGGACTCAAGCCTGCAACTCAACTACAAACAATGCCATACCCTGCATTTATGGATGCAGTTGTGAAAGAAGTAGAAAAAGAATTGCCAGATGCTAATATTGGTTCTGATGGTTTAGAAATTTATACAACGTTAGATCCGAAAGCACAGAAACTCGCTGATAATATTTTAAATAATAATATCATTGATTATCCGAACGATAAATTCCAAGGTGCATTTACATTTATGGATACGAAAACAGGAGAAGTTCGTGCTATAGGTAGTGGCCGTGGAGAAAATAAAGCTGTATTTAAAGGGCATAATATGGCAATTGAATTAGATCGTGCAGCTGGTTCAACGATGAAGCCGATTTTCGACTACGCTCCTGCAATTGAATATTTAAAATGGGCCACGTACCATCAAATTGATGACTCTCCATTTAAGTATTCAACGGGACAAGAAGTACGAAATTCAGATAGAAGTCATATGGGACCTATTACAATGCGTGTAGCATTAGAAAAGTCACGAAATATCCCAGCAATTAAGACTGCGAAAGAAGTTGGAATTAATAAATCAAAAGACTTCTCTGAGAAATTAGGCATTACATTTAATGCGGCACCGACTGAATCAACAGCGATTGGTACAAATGAAGTATCACCAACTGAAATAGCGGGCGCTTATGCGGCATTTGGTAATGATGGTAAATATACGAAACCGCATTTTGTTAAGAAAGTTGTTTATCCAGATGGTAAGTCACAAAGTTTTGGACAAAAGCCAAAACAAGTTATGACAGATTCTACGGCATATATGATTACAGATATGCTTCGTTCTGTAGTTACATCAGGTACTGGTACATCTGCAAATATAGCATCTTTAGATGTAGCTGGTAAAACGGGTACGACAAACTACTCATCAAAACAATTAGCTCAATATAAAATTCCAGAAAGTGCAACTCGTGATAGTTGGTTTGCTGGATATACACCGCAATATACGATGGCAGTATGGACGGGGTATATGAAAGATGGTAAAGACGAGTATATTAGTAGTAAAAATACGAAAATTGCACAGTTGATCTTTAAAGAAATGATGAGTGAAATGGCTACAGATAAATCACGCTTTAAAATGCCAAGTAGCGTTATTCAAGAAGGTAGTGAGCTACGTATAAAAGGTGAAAAACGTGATTCATCGCCAAATACTAGCGTACCGGATACAACGGAGCAACCAAAACAAGATCAACAGCAAAAAACTGAAGAAGAGAAAAAGCAAGAAGAATTAAAGAAACAAGAAGAACTGAAAAAACAAGAAGAGCAAAAGAAACAAGAGGAACTTAAGAAGCAAGAAGAACAAAAGAAACTAGAAGAGCAAAAGAAACAAGAAGAAGAAAAGAAACAAAATGAACAAAATAACGGAAATGGTCAAGGAACGACACCTCCAGCGAATAACGGAGGAGGCCAAGGAACGAC
>NZ_QNUB01000040.1:0-1454 GCF_008042345.1 Bacillus sp. AR8-1 | reverse complement strand
ATCTTCGGCAGAAAAAAGAATGTTTGCCCTTTGGGAAACAGATAAACATAGTATAGTTTATAATTTGCCGATTATGATTGAACTGACTGAAGAATTAGATATATGTAAAGTCGAAGAAGTATTAAATGAAATCGTTAGAAGACACGAAGCGCTAAGAACAAGTTTTCATGTAGTGGATGGAGAGCTAGTACAACGAGTTCATGATAAATGGAATCTAGAATTTAATTATAAAAAATTACAGAAAAAAGAAGCTTTGTTGTATATGAAAAGGTTTATTAAACCATTTGATTTAACACGAGCACCGTTGGTTAGATGCAGTCTTATAACGTATGAAGATAAGAATATAATACTATTAGATGTTCATCATATAGTGGCGGATGGAGTATCGGTAGGATTGATAAGGAAAGAATTTAAGAAGCTTTACAAAGGGGAAAAACTAGAAAAACCAGTACTGCAATATAAGGATTATTCAGAATGGCAAACTGATCCCCTTAACCAAGAGACAAGCATAAAACAAGAGCAATATTGGTTAAATCGATTAAATGGTGAACTTCCTATATTAAATATTGAAACAGATTATGAAAGACCGAGAGTAAAAAGTTTCGAGGGAAGTAGAATAAACTTTACTATAGACAAGATGTTAACAGCAAAACTTAGAACAATAGCAAAAGAAACGGGAACAACATTATATATGGTATTACTGGCGGTATACAATGTGATGTTGTCAAAATACAGTAATCAAGAAGATATTATTGTAGGAACAGCAGAGTCTGGGAGATCCTATGCAGATCTTGAGAACACTGTGGGAATGTTTGTTAATACGGTTGCTTTAAGGAATTTTCCGGAATCCTATAAAACATTCAGAGAGTTCTTAGAAGAAGTTAAATATAATACTCTAAAGGACTTTGATAATACGGATTATCAATTTGAAAATTTAACTCAAAAACTGGCATTAAAAAGAGATGCAAGTAGGAATCCATTATTTGATGTTATGTTTACATTTGAAAGTATGGATTATGGATTTGGTGGAAATGAAGAAATTGGTGAGTTGAAATTACTGGAATCAGAAATCAATATATCAAAATTTGATTTAACATTAACTGCCGTAGAGGTCAATGAACATATTACATTTAATTTAGAATACTGTAGTAAATTATTTAAAAGAGAAACGGCTGAAAGAATGGGAGAGCATTATACTAATCTCCTGCATAATGTAGCATCAAAATTAGAAGTGGCTTTATATAGGTTAGAAATGATTAGTGAGAAGGAGAAATACAAATTACTTAATGTATTTAACGATTCGGCTGTTGAATATCCGAAGGATAAGACTATACATCAATTATTTGAGGAACAGGTGGAAAAGACACCGGAACATATAGCTGTAGTATGTGATAGTGAAAAATTGACATACAGGGAATTGAATGAAAAATCGAATAGTTTAGCTAGAGTATTAA
>NZ_QNUB01000004.1:0-61316 GCF_008042345.1 Bacillus sp. AR8-1 | reverse complement strand
GCAAAATTAAAAATGAGCCCAGTACAATACCGGACTCACTTTTATCAAGCTGCCTAATGAAATAACCGTGTCTAACTTTTAGGGGTCACTTCAATTGCAGCTCTTTTTATTAAAGGGGATGATAGAATGGGTTATACATATACAGTAATGAAGCAAGAAGAAGCGGAGGAAATTGCGTATAACTGGCATTATGAAGGGAAATATTCTTTTTATGATATAGAGGCAGATGAAGAAGATTTAGCTGAATTTTTACATGGTGAGAGTAGAGGAAATCATACATTTTCTGTGAAGCAAAATGGCATTCTCATTGGTTTTTTTACTGTTTGTAAAATGAATGATGGAACGGTTGATATAGGACTTGGAATGAGACCTGATATAACTGGCAATGGATTTGGTTTACAGTTCGTGAATGCTGGACTAGCTTTTAGCAAAGAAAAATACGGATGCAAATATATAACACTATCAGTAGCGACATTTAATGAGAGAGCGATAAAAGTGTATAAAAGGGCGGGATTTGAAGTGGTTGGAACGTTTATACAGAAAACAAATGGTAGTTGTTTTGAGTTTTTGAAAATGAACTATATATGTAAACGTGATTAAAAAACAGAGGGATCTTCTGTTTTTTTATTTTGATTTAGAAATATATGATACATATTTTTTTACTTGTTGTAATTGAGGGTTTTGAAATTTTGGTAAAGGATGTGTATGATAGAAGTTTAGTAGCGAATAGTAGGTTTAGCAAGGAAAGGTAGAGGTAGTATGATTACAATTAAAACGAAAAATGAAATAGATTTGATGCATGAATCTGGAAAATTACTTGCTTCATGTCATAAAGAAATTGCGAAAATGATAAAGCCAGGTATAACGACGCAAGAGATTAATACGTTTGTTGAAATGTATTTAAAAAAGCATGGTGCCACATCTGAACAGAAAGATTACAATGGTTATCCATATGCGATATGTGCATCTGTAAACGATGAAATGTGTCATGCGTTTCCGGCCGATGTTCCTTTAACTGAGGGTGATATTGTAACAATTGACATGGTAGTAAACTTAAATGGGGGTCTTTCAGATTCTGCTTGGACGTATAGAGTTGGAAAAGTTTCTGATGAAGCAGAAAAGTTGTTGCTAGTAGCTGAGAATGCTTTATATAAAGGGGGTGATCAGGCGGTAATCGGTAATCATGTAGGAGACATTGGCTATGCAATTGAAAGTTATGTAACAAATGAAGGTTTTTCTGTCGCAAGAGACTTTACGGGACATGGAATCGGTAAAGAGATTCATGAAGAACCAGCAATTTTTCATTTTGGGAAACAAGGACAAGGGCCTCAGTTACAAGAAGGGATGGTGATTACGATTGAGCCGATTGTCAATGTAGGTATGCGATATTCGAAAGTAGATTTAAATGGGTGGACTGCACGAACGATGGATGGGAAATTATCAGCTCAATATGAGCATACACTTGCGATTACAAAAGATGGGCCAATCATTTTAACGAAGTTGTAATTGGAAATGAAAGAGTTTACAAAACTCGAACGAAAATAGTAGTTTTTAAAAATTCGTACGTGTTTTTTCGATAAATGCTTTTCAAAGTATAAAAAGTGCGTTATAATCCTTCTATAAAATAAATAGTTAGCTACACTCATATAATCGCGGGGATATGGCCTGCAAGTTTCTACCGAAGTACCGTAAATACTTTGACTATGAGTGAGGACGAATATAATTGCTTGTTTGGCATTCTTTTTTGCGAAACTCCAAAAGCGCGTCTCTCACTTGTAACGAGTGGTGGCGGCTTTTGGAGTTTTTTTATTGCATAAGAGGGGGAACAAACATGAAAGTATTACAAGAAAAGATTTTGAATGAAGGAAAGGTTTTATCTGGTGATGTATTAAAGGTGGATGCATTTTTAAATCACCAAATTGATCCAGTACTTATGCAAGAAATCGGAAAAGAATTTGCTAAACGTTTTAAAGAAGAGAACATTACAAAAATCGTGACGATTGAATCTTCAGGCATTGCACCATCTGTTATGGCTGCATTAGAGCTTGGTGTAAAAGTAATCTTTGCAAGAAAACGTAAATCGTTAACGTTACAAGATAATATGTACGTTGCAAACGTATATTCATTTACAAAACAAGAAACAAATGAAATTTCATTATCTCGAAATCATATTGATGAAAATGATCGCGTGCTAATCATCGATGACTTTTTAGCAAACGGTCAGGCTGCTTTAGGTTTAATGAGTTTGGTAGAGCAAGCAGGAGCAAGTATTGCAGGAATTGGAATTGTTATTGAAAAAGCATTTCAAGATGGAGGAAAGAAGCTTCGTGAACAAGGCGTTCGTGTTGAATCACTAGCAGAAATTGCATCACTTGATAACGGCACAGTTACATTTGTACAGCAAGAAACTGCGGAGGTGAAATAAACGATGAAGCAGCATCCATTTAAAATTGCATCGCTTGGTATGCAACATATGCTTGCAATGTATGCTGGAGCAATTATCGTTCCGCTTATTGTGGGCGGTGGACTTGGTTTAAATCAAAAAGAATTAACATATTTAGTCTCAATTGATTTATTAATGTGCGGCGTTGCAACAATTTTACAAGCATTATCAAATCGCTTTTTCGGTATTGGACTTCCCGTTGTACTCGGTTGTACATTTACAGCCGTTGGACCGATGATTGCGATTGGAAAACAATACGGTGTGTCTTCTATTTATGGAGCAATTATTGCTGCTGGGTTATTCGTTGTTATTTTTGCGAAATTATTTGGAAAGCTTGTAAAACTATTTCCACCTGTTGTAACAGGATCTGTTGTTACTGTAATTGGAGTTACACTTGTTCCAGCAGCAATTAATGATATGGCTGGCGGAGTAGGAAGTAAGGATTTCGGTAGTCTTGAAAATTTAGCATTAGCATTTGGTGTGTTACTATTTATCATCATTATGTATCGTTTCTTTGATGGATTTATTCGTTCAATCTCTATTTTACTAGGTCTATTGTTCGGTACAATCGTTGCAGCGTTTATGGGGAAAGTAAGCTTGCAAGCGGTTGGAGAGGCTGATTGGTTCCATGGTATTCAACCATTTTACTTCGGTACACCAACATTTGAATTAACACCAGTTATTACGATGATTCTCGTCGCTTGTGTAGGGATTGTAGAAGCAACGGGTGTATACTTTGCATTATCTGATATTTGCAATAAAAAAATCGGTGAAAAAGAATTAACAAAGGGCTATCGAGCAGAAGGATTAGCGATGGTGTTAGGTGGTATTTTCAACGCGTTCCCATATACAACTTACTCTCAAAACGTAGGACTTGTTCAATTAACTGGAGTAAGAAATCGCGTTATTATTTATACTTGCGGTGGTATGTTAATCGTTCTTGGATTCATTCCTAAAATCGCAGCTATTACAACAATCATTCCGAAATCAGTACTTGGCGGTGCTATGCTCGCAATGTTCGGTATGGTAATGGCATATGGTATTAAAATGTTAAGTAGCGTTGATTTTGGCAAACAAGAAAACTTATTAATTGTTGCATGTTCTGTCGGAATTGGGCTTGGGGTTACAGTTGTTCCTACATTATTCTCACAACTTCCTGAAAACATTCGTATTTTAACAGATAACGGAATTGTACTTGGAAGTGCGTCAGCAGTACTTTTAAATATCGTATTTAATATGGTGCCGCAGCGTAAAGTGAAAGTAAAAGAAGAGCCGGTGTCTATGCAAAGTGCAGTAAGAGAAGCGTAAAAAAGCAAGGTCTCGTTATGAGACCTTGCTTTTCTTTTTAAGTGGCATCATTTTCCCGTAAGTACCAAGACGCCAAATGTACTCAAGTGGTCCGTATTGGTAATGTGAAAGCCACCAGCGGCTAATAAAGATTTGTAACGTGTAGAAACTAATGCAGAATAGTGGTCCAACCCATAGTGGAGCCAGATAATCATTTTTAAACAATAGCCCGAATACAAGTAATGTAACAATTGTATGCGAGATGTAATTTGTTAATGCCATTCGTCCAACGTATTGGAATGGACGTAATAACGTTTGCCATTTTTCTTTTTGTAATAAACGCATTAACGTGACAATGTAGAAGATGAACAATGTCTTTCCGCTTATCATCGTAATGCCCATAAGTGAAAATGGTGTGTATGGTTGATTGTTCATAAAGAAGTAAACCATAATAAACCACATCGGTAATGTTAAAATGAACATAATGATTTGCCATTTTTTAAGTTTTGGATCTAATTCCTTAGCACGGCGGAAAATGTCTTTTTTACCGGCATATAATCCGAGTAAAAACAATCCTAGTGTTTCAGAAAGCATAATAAGACTGTTACTTATTGCTTCAGAATAGAATGAATAGAATCTGTCTGTAATTTGTAAGCCCCAGTTTTCTAACGGCATAATGGCTATGGAAAGGCCTAGTTCATCTACCGGCACTAATAACATGACAAGAGAACCTAATAATGTGAACAATTGCATGAAACTTAATAGTACAATTGACCATATTAAAATAGTACGTGTCTTTCTTTTGTAAAATAAAAATAAGAAAAACCCGGTAATTGCATAAGTATGTAAAATGTCACCGTCCCATAAAAGAACGTAATGTAAGAACCCGAATAATAATAAGATAAGTAAGCGGCGAACAAACAAAGTTTTTGGACGATCGGTCTTCGCCTCAGCACGATTCATAAAAATATAAAAACCTAATCCGAATAAAAACGAAAAAATTGTATAAAATTTCGTTTGAATAAACATATCGTAAAATAGGCGAATATAGCTGTCTATCCCTTCGTAAATTCCTGTAATATCACGTGAGTCAACCCCGGCAATAATTGGCCAGTTAACAAGAAAAATACCTAATACAGCTATTCCTCTAATAATATCAATGGAGTGTATCCTCTCGCCTTGTGTGAGATTTTGTGTCATTTTTTTCCTCCTTGTTAAGTAATTCCCTTTTATTATACAAAATGTAAGATGGAGGGGATAGGGGATATTTCCATTTTTTTAAACTGTTAAGTTATGTAGGATGAGATATAATAAGAGTGCACAACAAGTTTTAACCTTTTTCAAAACAGGCAGTAAAGCTCCTTCTTATAAGGAGCTTTCTTTATGAAAAGTGTTGATAATGATTCTCTTTAATGATAAAATGTATTCAAAAGTGATAATCATTATCAAAAAAAGGTTGGTGCATGAGTATGGTATATGCATTAGTAGCAGGTACAGTTGCTGTATATGCAGTTATTGCAAAGTATGTTTTAAATGGAGTAGGAACAGCAAAATGAGTGATATGACATAAAATCCCTTTCATTTGTAAAAAGAATGAAAGGGATTTTTTATTTTTAATGAGAATATGCTGAAAATTTAGTATGATAGTAAAGTGAAACTGTAATCAATGGGTATGTGTAACTCTCACTGGTTATGAGCTCGCAATTAGCGGGGAAAAGTATATACATCTTGGATAAAGGGGAACAAGGGGATGACAAACATAGTACAGACAAACGGTATGAAAAAACTTGTTTGTTTTTATGAAGAGTGGCAAAAACACGGCGATGCAGAGAATAGCTTAAAGTTGTTTGAAGTAATTCAAAAATATAAACGAGAGCAGCTTATGATAGCGTTCTGCGGTCACTTCTCAGCAGGGAAATCAACGATGATGAATCATCTATATAAAGCGCAGTTGTTACCAACAAGCCCAATTCCGACAAGCGCTAACGTCGTTAAAATTGAAAAGGGATTTGATCGTGTTGTTGTAACAATTAAATCTGGAGAACAGTACGAATATGACGGTGCATATTCAGCAGAAGAATTAAAGCAAATTTGTAAAGATGGCGATGAGGTAATTGGTGTTCATATTTATCGGAATGATGCACCAATTCCTGAGGGTGTTATGTTAGTTGATACACCAGGGATTGACTCAACAGATGATGCCCATCAACTAGCGACAGAATCAACGCTACATCTAGCAGACGTAATTTTTTATATGATGGATTATAATCACGTCCAATCGGAAGTGAATTTGCAATTTGTTAAAGAATTGAAACAACGTAATAAAACGGTTTATCTCGTTGTAAATCAAATAGATAAACATAAAGAAAATGAATTATCATTTGAGGATTATAAAGATAGTGTGAAACAATCGTTCTCTAACTGGGATATTGAAGTAGATGGAGTTTATTATACGTCATTACGAATGATGAACCATCCACATAATGGAATTGGAAGCTTAGAAACATTAATTACTTCTATTATGAAAGAAAAAGAGCAGTATGTAAGAGAGGGAATGGAGCGAGAAACAGAACATTTAATGGGAGAACATTTCTCGTTTATTGTTTCTGAAAATGAAAAAGCTCTTTTGACATATGAGGAAGAGTTAGCATCACCGCTTTTGATTTCAGAAATAGTTGAAAAGAAAGAAGAGCTAACGGAAACTAAACATCGCGAGGCTAGTAAAGAATCTCATGTGAGAAACGAATTTATAAAAGGTTTACAAGCTATATTAGATAACGCGTATTTAATGCCATTTGAAATGAGAGAATTGGCAAATGCATATTTAGAAACGAAATTAACAAAGTTTAAAGTTGGTTTGCTATTTGCGAAAGGAAAGACGGAGCAAGAAAAACAAAGACGTGTAGAGGCGTTTTATTCTGCCCTTCAAAAGACTGTTGAAACGCAACTTGATTTTCATGTGAAAGAATTTATTGTAGCCTTCTTAAAAGAAGAAGGATTGTTCACGGAGGAAATTGGGAAAGACATATATGCTTTAGAAATCGCTTTTGGACCAGAAATGTTAGCTGAAGTCATTAAACAAGGTGCAGGTTTCACAGGTGATTACTTACTTCTTTATACAGCGGATGTAGCGAATGAACTGAAGAAACGTTATTTTACAAAAGCACAGCAAATTTTTGATAAAAGTGCAGTTGTTTTAAAGCAAAAAGTGAAGGAAGCAGTTGCTCGTATGGAAGAAGAGATTGAAAAATATACGATGTTGCAAACGGCAAAAGAGACGGAATTACAATACAGTAACAATTTAGAGACATATGAAAGTTATTTACAAAATGTTTGGCACGAGCGTGTTGCTACACCAGAAGGATTGCAAATAGAGGAGATATTGCAACGTGAAAAACAAATTGTTAGTGAGAAATTCATACTACAAGAGCAGGAAATGGTAAATGATAACGTAGTGGCTCATGAAGAAGAGATAAAAGGAACGGCAGCTTTAAATATTCAGCGTATATTAGAGAAAGTGAAGAAAGCTGAAATGATATTAGAGCCATTGCCAGCGCTGAAACATGTACAGCAAGAGGTGATAGAAAAAAGGCGTCGTGTGGAAACGAAACAATTTACAGTAGCGTTATTCGGAGCTTTTAGTGCTGGGAAATCATCATTTGCCAATGCCTTACTTGGTGAGAAGGTACTTCCTGTATCACCAAATCCGACGACGGCAACGATTAATCAAATTTTGCCGGTTACAGAGGAAAAACCACACGGAACAGTAATGGTTCAATTCAAATCAAAGCAAGCTCTATTAGAAGATATGAAAGCTGTTTATAAGCTGTTTCATTATGAGATTACTACGTTAGATGAGGCGTTAGCACAAATTGATAAAGTTATGAAATATCCTTCACCGACTGGGAAGCAAAAAACAACATTTAGCTTTTTACGAGCGGTACAAAAAGGGTATGATGCAGTTTCTACTTATTTAGGAGAACAAGTACAAGTCACATTAGAAGAGTTCTCTGATTATGTAGCGAATGAAGAAAAATCATGCTTCGTTGAGTATATGGAGCTTTATTATGATTGTGCTTTAACAAGGCAGGGAGTAGCGCTTGTAGACACACCTGGAGCGGATTCTATTAATGCTCGCCATACGGATGTTGCATTCCAGTATATTAAAAATGCAGATGCTATTTTATTTGTAACATATTATAACCATGTATTCTCTCGTGCTGATCGTGAATTTTTAATTCAGCTTGGGCGTGTAAAGGATACTTTTGCCCTTGATAAAATGTTCTTCTTAATTAATGCGGCGGATTTAGCAGAGTCTGAAGAAGAACTTGAAATGGTAAAAGGTTATATCGCAGATCAGCTACTGCAATACGGTATTAGAAATCCGCGTTTATTTGCAATTTCAAGTTTATGTGCGCTTGAAGAGAAACAAGGAAAGAATGTTGAAAAAGAGAAGTATGGTATTTTACAAAACTCTGGAATTACTAAGTTTGAGGAATCATTTACGTCCTTTATGATGAGAGATTTAATGCTTGTTTCTGTGCATGCTCTATATGGTGCGTTGCAAGGGGCAGATCAACTTTTAGTAAACATGATAAATGGTGCAAAGCAGGGGAATGAAGAGAAAGAGAAGCAAACGAAAAAATATGAAGCAGAGCGTGATCAACTACTTCATATTATTTCATCATATAGTGTACTTGCTGAAGAACAGGCGATGCAAAATGAAGTGAAAGAGTTGCTTTATTACGTGCAACAGCGTCTATTCCTACGTTATAACGATGTGTTTACTGAATTTATTAATCCGGCGTCACTTCGAACGGATGGAAATGTGAAAACACAATTGCAACAGTGTGTTATGGAATTAGTAGCATTTATTCAGCATGATTTATTACAAGAAATGCGTGCGACATCATTACGTCTTGAAAAATGGATAGACGAAGCGATGAAGCGTGCAAAGGACGAAATTGTAGTGAACTGTAAAGTAGAAAATCAATCAATTTCTATGAATGGAACAGTTGAGTATGAATATAAAGATATTACACATAAAGAACCGTTCCCTTCAGTTGAAATAAAAGATTTCAAAAAAGCACTGGCACATTTTAAAAATGAGAAAAGCTTTTTTGAAAAGAATGACAAAGCTTTTATGCAAGAAGACGCTAAATCTGTATTAGAACCGCTTGTATCAAACTATGTAGCCGATGAAAAAGATTTATTTGTCCATCATTATAAGCAAGAATGGGATATGAAGTGGAACTTATTCCAAAAAGTGATGCAACAAGATGTAATGAACTATTATGAAAGTATATTGTTTGCATTGGCTGAAACAATCGATGTATCTCTATATGAACAAAGTAAAGAACAATTGCACAATCAGTTAGTAGAGATTGAAAAAGAAATTTATGTTATATAGTCGTTATGAGAAAAAGATTCGTTCAATTTTCTTTTGCAGTACAGTATCTAAAGATTTGACAAATCCAGCAAATTCATCGGTAGAAATCATATGAGTAAGAACGAGTCGTCTGCCATCTGGTGTTTCACCGCATAAGACGAATGAAGAAAATTCGTATGTTTTATTTTCAACTACTAATTTTGGATAGGAATACGTGTCGCTTTTCTTCTTCTTTCCATCAATAGAGATGACGTTGCATTTTTTCTCATTGTTGTCCATGGTGAATCCCTCCTTTCTATTATTTATGGTAGACAAGGAGGGTTTAGAACAATAGAGATGGGGGGATTTTTTATGTCTTTTGTAATAGAACGTATTTTAAAAGAGGCTATACCGAAGTCTTTATTGCTACTTGCTGATCCAAGTGAACGGCAAATAGCTATATATGTACAAAGAGGGTTAACATACGTAGCAAAGCAAGGGGATAGCATCATCGGTGTGTATGTTCTTTTGGAAACAAGGCCGAAGACGATGGAAATCATGAATATTGCGGTTGCAGAGCATTTGCAAGGAAAAGGGATTGGGAAGAAGCTATTAAGGCATGCCGTAAAAACTGCTAAAGGATATGGTATGTCAAAACTTGAAATTGGTACAGGCAATTCTAGTGTTTCACAACTTGCTTTATATCAAAAATGTGGATTTCGTATTTTTTCTATTGATTTTGATTACTTTTCGAAGCATTATGAAGAAGAGATTATTGAAAATGGCATTGTATGCCGTGATATGATTCGGCTTGCAATGGAATTGAATTAGAACGTATAACTTATTTAGGGGGAAGAGAAGATGGAAGTACATAAAGCAATTACAGCACATTCTCGTAAACAAAATGAAAGTGTAAAAGCATGTTTACAATTAGATGCGCAGCGTGAAGCAGCTATTGAAGCAGCCGTATCTCTTGCGTCAAATGGGAAAGAATTTTCGGTTGATGTCATTAATGTTGTAACAAAGCAAATTAATGATCTTGCAAAAAATGGTGTTACCTTGCAGCGTAAATATGTTACAGAAGAAATGGTTATGGAGTATGTAAGTCGTTTACAAGAGAAAGAAGGTCGTTAAAGATGATAGTTACAGTCGAATGGTTACGTGAGCATATAGAAGATGAGAACGTCCGTGTAATCGATTGTCGTTTTGATTTAGCGAATCCTAATTGGGGTAGAAAAAAGTATGAAGAAGAACATATTCCTCATGCGTTATATTTTGATTTGAATTTAGATTTATCAAGTCCTATAGCAGAACATGGTGGCCGCCATCCGTTGCCAAGCATTGAAGAGTTTGCGGACAAGCTTTCGGAGGTTGGTATTGATGAACATACGACAGTAATTGCGTATGACAGTCAAGCTGGTGCAAATGCTGCTCGTTTATGGTGGTTATGTAACTATGTAGGACATGAGAAAGTATATATATTAGATGGTGGTTTCCCGGTTTGGAAAGAGAATGGACTACCGACAACAACGGAAATTCCTGTTGTTATACGAAAAACATTTAAAACAAACATACAAGATCATATGCTTGTATCGATGGAAACAGTAAGAGAGAATATCCAGGCAGGTGCAGATGTTACGTTAATTGATTCAAGAGAGCCAAAACGTTATGCTGGTGTAGAGGAACTTGTCGATCATAAAGCAGGACATATTCCGACAGCAACAAACTATTTTTGGAAGGATGGAATGTTGCAATCAGGACAATTTAAGAATGAAGCTGAGCAACAAGAACGATTCCAAAATCTGTCGAAAGATAAGGAAACTATTGTATATTGTGGTTCTGGTGTTACGGCATGTCCAAATATCATTGCGTTAAAATTGGCTGGATTCCAAAATGTTAAATTGTATGCAGGTAGCTGGAGTGATTGGATTTCTTATCCAGAAAATCAAATTGCAAAAGAAGAAGATTAATCACTTGCATGCAAAAATAATTTGTATTAAAATAAGGTCACAAGCAAGAGATTGCTCGAAAAACTTTGTATTTTACACATTGGAAACAATGTGATAATATAACGACAAGTAAATAATACATCCTGCGGTGTACGTAACTTATTTATGTCTAAAACCGATGTTAGTTATACGGAAGCTCAATATTTAGCGACCATCATCAAGCCTTCCTTGTGGAGGAAGATGTACGGTAACTGTGAGGGCATCCACCTGCGAGTAGCGGGTTTTTGGACATTTACGAGGAGCGGCACGTGCGGGGGTCTTATTTCAACTAACCTTATATAAAATTCCTACGGTGTACGTAGCTTATGCATGTCTTAAACCAATAAGTTTAATATGGAAGTTCAATATTTAAATGTAGCTAACATGCCATCTTTTTAAGAAGGAAGTTACAAACATTTGTGAGAGCATCCACCTGTGAGAGCAGGTTTATGGACATCTAGAGAGAACGGCATATGTGGGGCTATATAAAAACCTTACGTTTTATACGTAAGGTTTTTTTGTTGCATAGATATATCAATATTATCTTGATTCACCTGTGAAGTTTCCGTAATAAATGTAGCACTTTCTGTCTTCATCAATCTCTCTTGAATCCAAGGAGAATTCCATAGACATGCCGTCTCGCTGAATATATATAATATCTGAATGAAGAGATGGTAAAATTTCTTCGTAGTTCCATACATCTTGACTATCTACTAAGCTTGAACTCGTTTCACTTAGTTCTCTAATTTCAAAACCGATGTGGGAGTATGTAGGGTCTGAAGGGTCATTGGCGAAAACTTCTTTTTGAATATAAATAACTGCTGTTCCGTCTGGATCAACCGAAGTTGCAGTAACAACATAAGTATTTTTCTCTTTAATAAAATATTCACAAGTCATGCGTGCGATAATTTCAGAATTAGAAATATTGGCGTAGTTCCATAAAGCAGGATACCCTTTCGTTTCATCATTAAGTCGATATTCTAAGCGCATTTAATCCCTCTTCTTCCTTTTTCTTCTACTTTATCATGCCATCCTATATAATAGGAATAGAATTTAAAAAGGGGAGTGCGAAGGTGACAAAAACGAAATGGCTAGTAGGTGGTGTCGTAACGTCTTTAATGACTGGCACTTTATTTGGCTGCGCGCAAGATCTTCCCCCAAAACCGAATGATAATAGTTGTTCTGATTGGGATTGGGATGATGAACTTGGGGTATGGCAGTGTGATGATAGTAGTTCAGGTTATCGTGGGCATTATTTCTATGGTGGGCGATACTATCAAAATAAATCCACTTTTAAAAATTCATCGGCGTTTAAATCGTATCAATCGTCTGCTGAATTTAAAGGTGGAATTGGAAGCGGTTCAAAGGGAGGATTTGGGGGCTAAAATATGTCGCAATACATAAGGGATCGAAAAGAATTTTATTTAAAATATCCGAATTTTTGGTCGGATTTATATGAATGTGAGTATAGTTTGTTTCATGTTTTTTCTATAACAAATCAGACTTTGGACCAATTACACTTAGCGACTGAACGAATGGGGAAAATATTTTTTAAGACTGCTAGACTGCTGCGTAATTTAAGTGACGAACAGCTTCTAGATCTTGGCTTTCCATCCGCGAGTTTATCATTCATTAGAATGAAAGGGCTTTATCCTGAATCTGTAATTTCGCGATTTGATTTTGCTGTAACAGAGGATAATAAAATCAAAATGCTTGAGTTTAATAGTGATACACCAACTTTTATTGTGGAATGTTTTCAAATGAATGGGAAAGTATGTGAAAATCTAGGCTATGATGATCCAAACTCGGATCAAGAACGATTGCTATCTTCTGGTGTAACGAAAGCAGTAATGGAAGCGACAAAGGGATTAGATAATCCAAATGTTGTTTTTACAGCACATCATGAACATATCGAGGATTGGAATACCACTATGTATTTAAGTCAGCTATGCCATGTTGAAAATAAAGTAGTGCCAATGTCAGAACTTAGAATTACAAAGGGTGCTCTAGTCGATAAAGATGGGGCGAAGATTGATGTTTTATATCGCCAAACATATCCGATAGAAGATTTAATTGAGGATCAAGATCCTGAAACAGGAGATTTGGTAGGTGTGGAACTGTTACAACTTGTAAAAGCCGGAAAGCTTTTTATAATAAATCCTTTGTCAGCATTTTTACTTCAGCCAAAATCAATTCAGTGTCTTATTTGGGGGTTAGCAGAAGAAGAGGTCTTTTATACAAATGAGGAACAACAGTGGATTAAAGAATATATGTTACCTACATATTTAGAACCAGATTTATTTTTAGGAAAAGGTTCTTTCGTTCAAAAACCTTCATTTGGGAGAGAAGGAGATACAATTACGATTCGCGATAAAGACGAAAATATTATGCTTCAAAATGCACACGAAACGTATAAAGCGTCACTGCCGATATTTCAAAAGTATACCGAACTGCCAGTCGTATCCTTGGAAACAGAAAAAGGGATCGAGAAACTGTCATATGTGTTTGGTTCGTTTTTAATTGCTGGAAAAGCGAGTAGTATCGGTATTCGTGCGGGAGAAAAGATTACAGGAAATGAATCGTACTATTTACCGGTAGGTATAAAAAGGAGGGGGAAAAATGATTAATTTTTTATTATATTTAGCAGTAACACTCGGCCTTTTATGTATAGGTCTGTTCTTGATGGAAGTGACAACGAAAGTAAAGGAATTTAAGTTAATGGCTCAAGGAAATAAGGCGGTAAGCTATGTGCTTGGAGGACGATTACTTGGGTTAGCTGTTGTTTTATATTCGACAGCAGCTAATTCAATTTCACTTCTTGATATGATTTCGTGGGGAGCAGTTGGGATTTTGGCTCAAATTATCGTCTTTTATTTAGCTGAGTGGCTTACACCACGCTTTAATATAAACAAAAGTCTCGAAGAAGATAATCAAGCAGTCGGTCTTTTTCTTATGTTTTTATCGCTTTCGATTGGGATTGTAATCGCTGGTTGTATAACTTATTAAAAACTTTACGTTTAAACGTAAAGTTTTTTATTTTATCCCGCTATTTGCCGGGCAGCCCGATTGGTGAGGGCTAATAATCAGTGGGGGATGAACAAAACCCCCACTGATTAAAGTTTCACTTTATATACGTTAGTTTGCCATACCTTTTGAAAAAATTGTAGGCTACTGTTGACATCTATTTTAAATAAGAGTAACATTTTCAATGTAATGAAAATAAGTCTCTGTTAGGTGAGGCTCCTGTATAGAGAAATGCTACTGCCCAAAAATGTCGAGAGACGCCAATGGGTCAACAGGAATGATCGAATTAAGGTTTTTCTTAACGTAGCTGGTAATGTACCTATGCTATACAGTGCTAAAACTCGGCGAGGGAGAGGTCCGTAGATTTCTAATTATATTAGAAATCGTTTATTTGTGTATGTAATGGCCACTACTCTCTTAAGGGTAGGGGTCTTTTTTGTTACCAAGCTATGAGTAATTTCATAGTATAAACTATAAAATTAAACGAGGAGGTGAGGAGCATGTCAAATTCTGACTCGGTTCCGTTACCCATATACTTCAAATCAAAAATATATGATGTAGGCAGGAAACGATTTGTTCCTCCCTCTATATTTATCACAATGTAGCGTTTATAAAGCGCTAGACACTTTCACAGTAAAGTGGATAAATTGAGAAACAAAGCGTTTCTTCCTATGTTGTAAAGGAGGAGACGATAATATGTTATATGCAAACAAAACTGTGGGTAACACGTCATATAAACTAAATAAAAAATCAATAAAAGAACAAACAATGCTCCAAAAAAATAAAGATTTATTAATTGAAATTGCAACAAGAGATGTAAAATCTGTATTTGCATATTTTAAAACAACAAGAGACGGACTATCAATGAAAGAGGCGCAAAAACGTATTCAAGTATATGGCCGAAATGAACTAACTTCAAAAAGAGCAATTCTTGCAGAAGTAATGATGAAGCTTGGTGGCATGATTCCAGGTTTTTCAAAACAACGTGTGTGTGATGAATTACAACGTGAAACGATTACTGTATCTAGAGTAGAATGTTCTAGTAGTACAGGGCTAAATAGTGAACTGAAAATGATGGAGATACCAGTGCAAGAACTTGTACCTGGAGATATGATTTTTCTTTCGGCTGGAGATGCTGTGCCAGCTGATGTACGTATTATTTATGCAGATGATTTATTAGTGAATGAGTCTGTGTTAACGGGAAACGAAGCGAGTATAGAGAAGTTTGAAAGCTGCTATCACCTTGAACGTAAACGATTTATTCCATTAAAACGGATGAAAGATTATAATCCACTTGAGCTTGAAAATGTATGTTTTAAAGGTTCACATATCGTTAGTGGAAGTGCAAAGGCTGTCGTTGTTTCTACTGGAAAAAATACGTATTCAGGCATATTGCATACTTGTTGTAGTAGAACGTCTTAATGTGTTAATGGTGCTAAATATACAAAAACAATGTATAATAGACAAAGTTGAGCAAAAACGTAGAATGGTAATCTATTTATATAACCTTACGTGATAACGTGAGGTTATTATTTTTTTAATAGGAGAGGAATTATGAAAAAAGTATTATTAGTTGATGGTATGGCACTATTATTTCGTGCTTTTTACGCAACAAGTGTCTACGGACAATTTATGAAACGACAAGATGGAACCCCTACGAATGGGATTCATGGTTATATGAAACACTTGTTAACAGCTACGCAAGCGATTGAACCAACACATATCGTTACATGCTGGGATATGGGAAGTACGACATTTAGAACAGAATCGTTCTCGAATTATAAAGCAAATCGTGCAGCGCCACCAGAAGAATTAATTCCTCAATTTGATTTAGTGCAAGAAATGACTGCGAAATTATCCATTCCAGTTATCGGTATGAAAGGCTACGAAGCGGACGATTGTATCGGTACGCTTGCAAAACAATACTGCAATGAAGCTGAAGTTTATATTTTAACTGGTGATACAGATTTACTTCAACTTGTTGATAAGAACGTTACGGTTATGCTTCTGCGTAAAGGAATTGGAAATTACGAATATTACACACCGGAGAAAATCATGGAAGAAAAAGGTGTAGAGCCGTGGCAAATCGTCCATGCAAAAGCTTTCATGGGAGATACAAGTGATAATTATCCAGGTGTAAAAGGTATCGGTGAAAAAACAGCGTATAAGCTTATTCAAGAGCACGGAACAGTATCCGCTGTACTAGAAAATGTAGAATCATTAACAAAAGCGCAGCGTATGAAGATTGAAAGTGATTTAGAGAACTTAAATATTTCGTTGCAATTAGCACAAATTCACTGTGAAGTTCCAATTTCATGTTTACTAGAAGAGGGATTACACACAATGGATGAAGAAAAACTTAGATTTGTTTGTGAAGAAATGAATTGGGGAAGACCTGAAATATTAATAAATATGCTATAAATAGTTTGGAAAGAGGGATGTTGCATAAGTCGAAATTTGACTTGGTGACACCTTCTTTTTGTTTTTGTAAACAGTATTATAGTAAATAAAATTATGTCGAACTCAATTTTAAATATATAAATGTTTCGACAAGATATAATGATAAAAGTTGATGGGAATAGTAATTTTTATAATGAAGTGAATTAATTTCAACATAGTTTTAGAGAGTCTTTTTTTCGTGTTCACAAAGTTGTCAGAAAATAAACGGAATTTTCATATGAAGTTCAAATAGAATTCACAACAATCAATTATTATAAGGACACACAGATAATTCTTTATCTTTTATATAAACCATCCCCCAAGGAGGACAATGAAAATGAGAAAAAAAGTGAGAAAATCTTTTAAACAATTATTAATTGAAAATAAACAATCACTATTAAATAATAAAGAAAATATGAAAGAAATTGAAGAGAGAATTGAGAAACGACATGTAGCATATAGTGGTGCTAGTAATTAAATAAAATAAAAAAGATAGCCTATGTAGGCTATCTTTTTTATTTTATATTGAAAAAACGCTATTCATCTCTTTAATTTTGTAAATATGCAAGAAATTTTTATAGTATTTTTCTATCAATATTACTCATTTTTCGAGGTTGGAAAATATGAAAGAAATTGAAGAGAGAATTGAGAAACGACATGTAGCATATAGTGGTGCTAGTAATTAAATAAAATAAAAAAGATAGCGGCTATCTTTTTTATTTTATATTGAAAAAACGCTATTCATCTCTTTAATTTTGTAAATATGCAAGAAATTTTTATAGTATTTTTCTATCAATATTACTCATTTTTCGAGGTTGAAATTGGTATATACCAATTTTTGAGATTCGCTATTCATAATATTACAAAAAATGTTACAATACACTCAAATTTATACTATAAAATCATTTTAATATGAAAAATTGGAATGAAAAGAAAGGAGAGGAATATGAATAAAGATGTCGCTTTGAAATGATTATTATCATTTCATTAGGAGTTGATGTAAAAAGATGAAGAGATACGAGGAATTGGATTCTATAAGAGGGATTTCTTCATTAATAGTAATGATCGGTCATCATTTAATGATTTTTTCAGCATTTCAAAATTACAGCTATGAAGATAATAAACCATTTGTTGTGTATCTATTAAAAGAAACGCCTGCTCGTCTTATTTTTAGTAGTGGTAACGAATCTGTTATTATCTTTTTTGTTTTGAGCGGATTTGTTTTGTATGAATCTATTCAAAAAACCTATAGTAGCTATGGGTCATACCTTTTAAAACGTATATGCAGAATATATATTCCCTATATTGTGGCAATAATTATAGCTATTATATGCCAAGCTACAATTAGTGAATATGGTATTTCTTATTTAAGTGAATGGTTTAATCGCTCATGGACGATTGAAAGTTCTCCAAGCTTAATAGCGCAACATATTTTATTGGTTGGGAAATATAATACAGATGCATATAACGGTGTGATTTGGTCACTTGTCCATGAAATGCGAATATCAATAATTTTTCCGTTAATTTTGATGATTTGTTTACGAAAAACGTTAAGGTGTTCATTACTATTATTGTTTAGTTTTAGTATATGTTCTGTCGTAATATTATTTTTGTTTCGCTCGGGCTTAACATTAACAAGCTATGCATTAACATTGCATTACACGGTGCTGTTTTTACTAGGAGCACTAGTTGCGAAGTATAAAAATAATTTAATAGTTTTTTATAGTAATTGTACTAAAAACACGAAAATTGCATGGTTTTTATTTGCGATTTTACTTTTTATGTATGAAGGGCTTATTGGAGAAATGAAAGTACTCAATAATTTTATATTTCGAGACTACGTAGTGGCGATAAGTGCATGTCTATTTGTCATATTAAGTTTGTCAATATCAACTTTGTCATCCTTGCTACGCAATAAATACTTGTTATATTTGGGGAAGATTTCTTACAGTCTTTATTTATACCATATTATATCGTTGTTTTCCCTTATATACATGTTCCATGAAATATTACCGTTGCCTATTATTTTAATTTTTTCACTTATATTTTCGTTTATACTTGCAATACTTTCGTATATATATGTAGAAAAATTTGCATTCAGAGTCGGAAAGTATGTAACAAAACAAGTGGATAGAAAGAAGAGAGGGGTATCTGTAAAGAGTGACTTGCAGGATGTTATTCAGAAAAGGGCGGTGAAATAATTGAAGCAAGAAATGAGTATAAAAGATTTTCAACAATTATTGAAAAGAAGATTCGTAACGATTATTTTAACGATGTGTTGTTTAACCGCTTCTTTAGTTCTTATCTCTATGTATGTTTTAAAGCCGTCATATCAATATTCAACGCAAATTCTTGTTGGGAATTTAGATGAGTTTAATAAGGAAAATTCAACAAATAAAACACAAGAAAATAAGCAACTAGTAACATCGTATGTTGATATTTTAAAAAGCCCATTAATTATTTCAACAGTCAAAAAAACTTTGAAATTAGAGCAATCAAGTTATGAATTAGCACAAAAAATCTCGGTAGTGAATACGGACAATTCACAAATTGTAACTGTTACAGTAAAAGATTCCAATCCGAAAGTCGTGAAAGACATTGTAAAGACATTGGCAGAGCAATCACAACAAAGTTTTCAACAGTACACAAATGTACAAGGTGTGAAAGTGTTGACGGATCCTGAGTTACAGGAACAGGCTGAAAAATTGTTTCCGAAATTTCAACTGATCATTCCTATTTCTTTAATTGTTAGTTTTTTTGTTGGGATAGGTTTAGCTGTATTTCGAGATTATTTTGATGAACGTATATACACGGAACAAGATTTAGAGAAAATAACAACAGTCTCTGTTATTGGTCACATAAATGTGAAACCGAATAGAAAACAGAAATCTACAGAGATTGATAAACAATCATCTATATATCGAGGTGAACATGTCGATGTTTAGGACAAAGAAACAGCTGCCATTCGATTTGCATGATGATCTGATGAAAGAGCAGTTTTATACGGTGTATCACGATCTGAGAAAATCTGGAAAACAACTATTCACAGTTAGTTCAACGAAGGACAGAGGGGTTGTTGCCTCACTTATAGTAAATATGGGTCTAGTGTTTGCAGAAATGAAGAAAAAGGTGTTACTTATTGATGTGAATTTTTCTGACCCTAAATTACATGTATTATTACAAAGTGATCACATGATAACCGTAAACGATATAATAAGCTCTTTCCCCTGCAATTATGAATCTTTTTCTAGTAATTTGTCTAAATACTTATATTGTATTCCTGCAAAAAAAACAGTACACACAGGGACGCCCTTAGTTGCTATGGATGAATTTGATAATGCGATTGCTAAGTGGAAAGAAGATTTTGATTACATTTTCTTTTATTCTTCTGAAGTATTTGATCTTCCTGCTACGCACATTATTGCAGAGAAATGCGATGGAGTGGTCTTAGCAGTTAAAAAGCGAAAAGATTCACTACGTACAGTGCAAAAAGTAATAGCGGATATAAATAGGAAAGAATGTGAATTAATAGGTATAATTTTATATTCTTGAATGTGGGGGTAACGATCCATGATTCGTGAAACAAATCAAGCCAAGTTGTATACGATTCCGGCTCAAGAAAAGCCTAGCATATTGAATCGAAGTGTAAAACGCTTGTTTGATATTATATTTTCAATCATATTGTTACTATTAACGATACCAATTATGTTGTTCTTTTGTATTATGATTACTTTAGAAACATCAGGGGCTCCAATTTACTTTCAAGAACGTTTAGGTATAAACGGGAAGAAGTTTAATGTATTTAAATTAAGATCAATGGTAAAGGATGCTGAAATAAATGGCCCACAATGGGCAAAAGAACATGATTCAAGAATTACAAAAGTTGGATTGTTTATAAGAAAAACGAGAATTGATGAATTACCACAACTTTTAAATATTTTAAGAGGAGATATGTCTTTTGTAGGCCCTAGACCAGAGAGAGAGTTTTTTTATAATGAGTTTGATACGTTTATTCCAGAATTTAAGGATCGTTTAATGGTAAAACCAGGATTAACAGGATGGGCACAAATAAATGGAGGATATAATCTTGATCCAAAGGAAAAGTTGAGGCTGGACATGGAGTATATTGAAATGAAAACATTTCGGATGGACATCTGTATTTTATGTAAAACCGTTTTAATTGTATTGAACGGTAATGGTGCAAGATAAATATATATGTAAACAAACAACATATGTAAGTAGGTTACTTGCAAAGGAGAACTTGTATGGGTAGATCTATTCTAAACAATATTATCCATCTATTTTATAGTACGATTTTAGCTAACCTTCTTCAGGCCGTCAGTTTAATTGTTTTAGCAAACTTTTTTAACGCACAACATTATGGGATGTTTAGTGTTGCCATAGCAGTGACGTTTGTTATGTTATTTTTTACAGACTTAGGACTTAGTAATACGTTTCTTCGAGAAGGGGCAAAGGATGGAGCAGATTTAGAGAAGATTTTATCATCGTATATAAAAATAAGGATGATTCTACTTATTCTTATTTCTATAATCGGTTATATTGTTATTCATTATATGTATGCGGATAAAAATTTAATTTATATGATGATAAACGTAATGTTTTTCATGTTAATAGGATTAACTTGGCAAAACATAGGAATTGCCTATTTTCAACTGACGGAACGTATGAAGTATATAGCGCTCATTAAAGTTGTATCAGCATCGGTTGTCATTATAATTACATGTTTTTGTATTTTCGGAGAGTTACCGGTGTATGTAACGGCTCGCTTATATGCTTTTGGGTATATGATCGGTGGTTTATTCAGTATATATATCATGAGAAGAAAGACGAAAATGAATATGAAAGTCGTAATTCATAAAGCGTTATTTTGGCAATTAACTCCCTTTATTATTAGCGGTTTTTTAATAATGAGTACGCCACAATTAGCACCTATCTTGCTTAACTATACATTGCCATTAAGTATGGTAGGTGTTTTTGCAGTGGCGTACCGGATGCCGGCAGCTTTATATCAAGTACCAGGGGTAATTGCAGGTGCATTTTTTCCAGTGCTCTTTAAGCATTATAACCAGAATAATATAGAAGAGCATACGAAATTAAATTTGCTTCAAATTAAATCAATGGCGATTGTAGGGATATGTATGACGATCGGTTTATATCATTTAGCACCACACTTTATTTCTATATTTTTTCATGAAGAATGGAGCAATGCAGTAGAACCACTCCAAATATTATCATTTCTTATTGTGCTACAAAGTTTAAATATTGCTATTGCTGACGGTTTAACGACGAGTGGATGTCAAAATAAGAGGACTGTTGTGCAGTGTGTAGCATTGGTGATCGGTGGAGTTATGCTTTATAGCTTTAGTAGTCTTGGTGGAGTGATAGGAGCGGCATACGCTATGGTTTTATTTGAAATAGTCGCTTTAGTGGGATATATAGCGGTAAGTGTAGTGAAGAAAAAAATTGTATTCCAAATTGTAATACCGTATACAATTTATTTTGGTGTAACCTTTATTGGAGTGCAATATATATTACATACATATCATTTAATTGCGCTTGTTCTTAATATACTAATTGTAGTAGCTGCCATATTCCTATATGATTATGAGCTAAAAAAACTTCTTCTTTCTTTTATAAGAAAAATACGCAAAAAGGATTATATTACGAAACAGGGGATATAGCCTATGGAAAATAATATGAAAGTATCGATGGGATGGATTATTCTTCTAATATTATTTGTTATGTTAAGTAAATACAATTTATATATTGGATTTTCATTGAAAATATATATGATTTTTTTAGTCATATATTTTTGTTTAACAATTAAAGACTTTCATATTCAAAAGTTATATTTTCATGAAGTTATATTTTTACTGTTTTATTTCATTTATTGTTTGAGTGGAATTCTTTCTATGTATTTAAATGCTAGTATTCGTATGATTTTTGGCGTGCTACTTGTTTTAGGATGCTATTTTATAATGAGGAATTTATTGGGCAATACTGAAATAGTGGTACTTGAATCATCTATTGCTTATGTAGGAGTAGTATTTAATGTAGTAAGTCTAATACTCTATATAATCGGTTTACAATACTTTAGTTTATACGGTGGAGAAGAGAGAGATATTTTTGCCGGGTTATTAGTTGATAGAGGATATCCACGGTTAATTGGATTGCTAGATGATCCTAACATTTTTATTTTCTATAATACAATATTTTTTATGTACTATATGACGAATTTACAAAATATCACTAACATCCTAGGGTTAATTTTATGTGTTACGACGAGTTTATTAACCTTTTCAAGGGGCGGTATATTAGCGCTTGTACTTGTCGTATTTGTATATATATGTATATCTAGTTTCGCCAAAAAAATAAAAATAATTATGAGTTTAGTATTGTTTAGTGTAGTTATTTTTAGTTTATCGAATAGTGTAATGGGGGGCCAATTAGATGACATATTAAATAAACGAATTTCTGATTTTTCCCATGATAATGGAAGTGGTAGATTTACATT
The DNA here is from genome assembly GCF_008042345.1 of Bacillus sp. AR8-1. NCBI lineage: Bacteria > Bacillati > Bacillota > Bacilli > Caryophanales > Bacillaceae > Bacillus > Bacillus sp. AR8-1. Next base: position 38,232 of record NZ_QNUB01000004.1, on the reverse strand, counting down.
ATGGGAAGCTGCTTTTAAATATTATTTATCCAATCCATATATCGGAATCGGTGCTTTTAACTTTTCGAATTATTATGAGTATCAATTTAATGAAAAATTATATGTACACAATACATTTTTAGAAATTTTGTCTGAATCGGGTACAATTGGTTTTCTTCTATATAGTGCGTTTTTATTCATATTAATGTTCAAGCTAGCGCAGCATACTTTGTTTCGTGAAAAACCATATCTTCTATTGACTATGATTGCATTTTTATTTCAGATGATGTCATTGTCACTCATTATTAACGAAGCGTTCTTTTTATTTTTAGCAGTTGTTGTGAAGTATATTTCAATATATGAAGGAAGGGGAAAGATAGATGGTAAAATGTCTATCAGCACATAACGAGCCGCCTTATGTTTCTGTAATAACACCTTCTTATAATAGTATACGATTTATAGGTGAGACAATTTCATCTGTACAGAATCAATCGTATGAAAACTGGGAAATGATTATCGTTGATGACGGTTCAACCGACCAATCTGCCGCAAAAATTAAAGAGATAATAGAAGGAGACTCACGAATTAGGTTATTATCATTAAAAGAAAATGTTGGTGCTGCTAAAGCTCGGAATTTAGCGATCCAAGAGGCAAGAGGAAGGTATATTGCCTTTTTAGATAGTGATGATATATGGTTGCCGCATAAATTGAAGACACAATTGTTATTTATGGAAGAAATGAATATAGCTTTTTCATATGCGTCGTATAGTTTAATTGATGAAAATGGTAATGAACTAAATTGCGAAGTGAGTGTACCAAAATCTGTTGACTATCATTATTTAGTAGGAAATACAATTATCGGTTGTTTAACAGTGATGATTGATCGTGAAAAAATTCCATATGTCGAAATGCCTAGTATACAGCCGGAAGATACAGCGTTATGGCTGAACTTATTACATGAAGGGTATGAAGCAAAAGGGATACAGCAAGTGTTAGCAAAATATAGAATTGTTACAAATTCTGTTTCTAGAAATAAAATTAGAGCAGCTTTCCGGTATTGGAAATTGTTAAGGGAACAAGAACGACTGAATTCGATGCAAATTTTTTACTATTTTAGTAAGTATGCTTATCATGCTTATAAAAAAAATAAAATCAATGTAGTTGGGAAGACGCAATTATGAATATACTGTTGATGACAGATAAATTGATAACTGGCGGAGCCGAGAGCTATTTCTGTAAATTGGAAAGTAATTTGCGTTATGATGATTTTAAGATTTATACAGCTGCAGGTGATGGAGAACTATATGAATCTCTTACTAGAAAAGAAAATTTTATATTACTTAGTCGATGGAATCATTTGAGAAATCTTTATTATTTACGAAACGAAATTTATAAACGAAAGATAGAACTTATTCATGCAAATAGTTTGCGAATGGTATTATATGCTTTTCTAATTCAAAAGTTTATTAAAAAAAAGATGAAAATTGTTTATACGAAACATAATGTAACGATATTAGAAAAGAAAATGCCAACGCTTTTTCGTTATTTCATGAATAAATATGTAAACAATATTATTACAGTAAGTGAGTTTGAAAAGAATAATTTAATTTCAATTCATGTAGCAGAAGAAAAAATAAATACAATTTATAACGGTGTCGATATTGAAAAGTTTTTATTCCAGCAGAAGAAGAAAGAATCTACATATAAAATAGGGATATTAGCTAGATTATCCAAAGAGAAAAACCATCAACTATTTGTCAAAATTGCAAATGTGTTGAAAAAGAGAAATGATTTTATGTTTTATATTGCTGGTGATGGACCAGAGAAAGAATCGATTATGAAAGAAATAGAAAAATATGGATTGCAGCAAAGGGTGAAGATGCTAGGGAATATTTCAGAGCCGCATGAGTTTATAGGGAATATGGATGCCTTACTTTTATTATCTTTTCGTGAAGTGTTTCCAATGGTAGTAATTGAAGCGATGGCTACAGGGACACCAATTGTTTCAATAGATGTTGGCGGAATACATGAAGCGGTAATAGATGGAGAATCAGGTATTTTGATATCTGAATATTGCGAATTCGAATTCGCAAGTGCACTTGAAGAACTACAAGGGAATGAAGAAAGGGTAAATGATATTAGATTGAAAGCACGAGAGAAAGCAGTGAGGTATTTCTCGTTAACTAAAATGATAGAAGAAACGAAAAATATATATGAGTTAAACAAATGACCGGGTAGGTCGTTTGTTTTTTTTATTATAGAAACTTTTAAGAGAGAACTCACATATTATATGAAAAAAGGTAATATGAGGAGTGAATTTATTTTGTCAGAATATATTTCTTCCCAAGAAGATTGTGCGCCAGAAAGTAGCGTTCACATTGATTGTTTTGGCGCAGTTCCAAACTCGGGAAATGATAGCTCATTAGCAATTCAGCAAGCTATTGATTATTGTGTAGCGAATCGAATTTCGACGGTTAGAATTACAGGGGTAAATACGTACAAAATTGTAAAGCCGATTGTTATTAAATCAAACGTAAGATTAGAGTTAGATCCTACCGTAACGCTGCAAATTGATGGGGATTTTAATGCATTTGAGCTACAAAGTAACGCTTCGATAGTTGGTGGTACTATTCAAGTTATAAACTCATTGTTTCAATCTGCTGTTATTTATGTTTCTGGTTCACAACAAATCGAAGTACCTAATCAATCTGTTATATCAAATATAAATATAATAAATACAACTCCATCGTATAAAGGAAAAGCTATACATTTTTATTGTCAAAAGGCATGGGATTATATTAGTTTCTTTCAAGTTAAATTTATTCAAATTAAAAACTTTCAAACTGCAATATATTTGAAAACAGAGTATATAGATGATATCAATACACCTTGCTGGATTAACGCCAATGTATTTCAATCAATATTTATTGATGGATGTGTGTATGGGATTGAAGTAGATGGAAATAGTGATTTGCCAAATGAAAGTTCAGGAAATACGTTTCATGATATTCAAGTGCAATGTAGACAACAAACGAAAAAAGCAATTCGTTGCTCAGGTGCGTATAATACATTTGATTGTATGATCTGGGATACGTACCGGATGAGTAGTGAACAAATTGTCATTGAATTTTCTTCCAATTCTCATCGTAACTACCTTTTTTCAAATCTGCTTTCGACAACTATTGTAGATAAAGGACAATACAATGTTTGTAAGTCTACTTATGAAGAATCCCTACGAATTCAGTTACCTTTGACGTTAAATAGACCTCATTTAATAGGAAATCAAGATGATATTTTAGTAAATGCTCAGCAAAAATATAACGTTAAGCAAGTAAGTGGAAAAGTGCCGTACGGGGGAAATCTCACAAATTGCTTTAATTTAATAGATGAACAAAGTGTAAACTATATTGACGTTCCAGATAGTAATCCAGTTGTAATTGAACTGGATTTTACGAAAAAACCAATACAAATGTTAAATTGTTTTGGAATGTATTTTGGGTGGGGAGAGAGCGCAAAGAAAATTAAAATTGAATATGCATTAAGCGCAACTGGAAGTTGGGTTATCGCGTTGGATGTTCCATTAAATGTTGGCGATACAATTATATCGAATATGAAGGCGAGTCAGTTATATAAAGTTAGAATTACATTAAGTGGTTATTCTCAAGATCATAAGCGTTTTCGAATTAATCGTATTTTTGCAAGATCTTCTATGGAAAACGGGAACGCTTGGTTAGCGACAACTGGTGGAAGAATGTTTGGAGATATTGAAATAGAGGCAAGTAAAGGTATAATCATGAAGACTGCTAGTGGAGTGAAATGGAAAGTTACTATTAATGAAGCTGGCCAACTTATTACGACTAAAATAACTTGAGATGTTGTTTAATTGTATATCCTTGGACGAGTTACAACGTAGTGGGATATAGGTAATGAAAAAGAGATTGTAATTTGGTTTCAACCAAACTACAATCTCTTTTTTGTTTCAATTACTTCCACCAAATCCAAGTCCAAAGGTAATTTCGTACATTTCGAGGAGTAATGCGAATGAAGCGTTCACCGTCAAAGAAGCAATTTAAATTTGGAAATGTTTCATCTGGATTTTCTGGAACAAAAGTGACGATGTTTTCGTTACTTGTAACGGTTACTGTAATTGGTGGGTCGGTAGGCGAGACTTGAAGTTGTAACGAAATATTGGCCGTATTTTTAAATTCATTATTAACAGGTGGACTTATTACTTGTACTGTGAATAATACGATAATTGTTTCGTTTGGTTCCAAATTAGTGGCAACTAGGAAACCGATATTCGGATTCGCTAGTGGAGAGCGTTCACCGTTAATAAAGACAGTGCCGTTTATAAATTGTAAACCTGCTGGAATGGTATCTTGTAAAGAAATATTTGAGAGTGAAATTTTGGAAGTATTCGTAATGCGCACGGTGTAATCAAAATATTGATTTAAATAAGCTGAGCTGACGGAAGCATTTTTCGTGACTGTTACAGTTATAAATTGAATTGGTATACGAACGATATTTGAATTAACAATGAAAGTAATAATTGGATCCTGTGGTGTCAATTGAAAGGCAGCGGTAACTGTTGCAGAATTTATAATTGTACTGTTTGAAGGAATAGAAGTTACGAGAACTTGAAATGTTATAGTTGCTACTGAATCTGCAGGTAAAGAGCCGATATTAATACCAGTGTCTGGACGAACATTTGGAACGGGAGTACCGTTAATTGTTACGCTGTTTTCTATAAATGTTGTACCAGCTGGAATTGTGTCTATAACAGAAGTACTGATTGTCGGAATTGGGGAGTGATTAAATACCGCTAATGTGAATGTAATGATATCTCCTATAACGACGATAGATTTGTCAGTTGTTTTTTCAATGCCAACCATCGGATCAATGACTGTCGTTGTAACGGTATTTGTTTGCTTTGTAATTGTAATAGGTGGTTTTGTTGGATCAATGATAACGGTATAGGAAACAGAAGCATCGTTATTAATTGTAGGTTGAAGAGTAGAAGAAGATATTGTCACTTGGAACGTAATAATGACAGAGTCATTAGGAGCAAGATTTCCTAACGTAATACCATTTTCAGGATTCTCATTAGGCTGATTGATTCCATTAATCGTAACACTACCAGCAACAAAAGTCGTATCTATTGGTACGGTGTCTATGGCAAGAAGGTTTTCAATCGTTACATTACCGCTATTCGTAATCGTAATTGTATACGTCAAAGTTTGAGCAGGTAAGGCATTAGTTACATCAACAGATTTTATGGCAATGACATTATCATTTTGGACAGTAGTTGTGACGGTGTTTGTTGTAGTCGTATTTGTAACAGGTACGTTATTTGGGTTGACTATATAGTTAAAAGTAGTAATTGCGTTGTTGTTTAGTTCATTTGGTGTTGGAATAGAAGTCACAGTTACTTGGAATGAAACGATAGCATCCCCACCAATAGTTATAGTACCAAGTGGTATGCCGCTTACTGGATTCACTCCTGGAAGAGTTTCTCCGTTTACAATGACGCTATTTTCTATAAACGTAGTACCTTGAGGAATAATATCTTGAATGATTACATCATTTACTGCAACATTACCGGTTTGACTTAGTGTAATCGTATACGTTAACGTATCACTAACCGTTGCAAATGTAAGGTCAACAGCTTTATTACTATTCAAATTTGCGTGATTAATTTCTGTTGCGGCAGCTGATGAAATAATAGTTTCGGTAATAGGTGGTCGATCTGGTACCGTGTATTCATATTCAATTGTACTCGTGTTAGAGATTGGATTTGTTTGTGGAATCGAAGTAACCCGTACTTGGAATAGAATGGTTGCTGTCGTATTAGGTGGAATAGTATCAATTTGTATACCGTTAAGAGGGTTGTCATTTGGCCGAGCGTTGCCGTTCACAATAACACTATTCTCTATAAAGCTCGTATTTGCCGGGATAATATCTGTAACAATAATGTTTTCGACTTGTATATTTCCGTTATTTATGATGGAAATTGTATAAGGGATGATAGTTTGTAAGTCAGCATATTGGATAGGTGTTGTTTTTGTCGCAATTACATTAGCGGAAATAACTTCAGTGAAGGTAATATTGCTAGTCGATATTTGTTCTTCCACGTTAATTGTATAACGAGAAGTTGATTGATTTTGAACATGGCCGCTAGCAGGAAGAGCTACGACGGTAACAGAAAATGTGACTGGGATAGAAATATTAGGAGCAATCGTTCCTACAAGTATACCTACACTTGGATTGGCGTTAAGCTGAGGAATGTTATTTACTAAAACGCTACCGTCAATAAAGGTTGTTCCATCAGGTATATTGTCTGTAAATACAACAGCAGTGGCATCCGTATTCCCTGTATTCGTTAAAGTTGTTGTATAAGTTAAAATGTCACCAATCGTTACAGAGGTTAAATCAACAGTTTTAAGTGAAACGATATCAGCATCATTAATTTGAACGAAAGTAGTATTGGAAGTAGTAGATTTTTGAATTGGTGCAAAGTCAGGATTGAAAATAAAGTCGTAGACGATGTTTGCAGTATTAGGTGTTGGATTTACAGTAGGTAAATTCGTAACGGAAACTTGGAATGTTATTGTAGTCATTTGACCTGCTGCGACATTAGGAATGGAAAAGCCGATATTCGGATCTGCTGCAGGAAGTACAGTATTATTAACTATTACACTTCCTGGAATAAATACTGCTCCATCCGCTATAGTATCTGTAAAAAAGATGGAGTTAGTTGTAGCCGATCCATTATTTTGAATGAATACTGTATATTCAATGGTTTCATTAATAGTAGCTAATACAGTATTAGCAGATTTTGTAGCAATAAGAATAGCATCAATAAATTGTATGTTTGTAGCATTGGAAGAGGTCGTTTCTGAAATTGGTGGTGTGCTTGGGTCTGGTCGATACTCATAGTGAATGACAGCGATATTATTAATGTTATTTTGTGGCGGTATAGAGACTACGCTTACTTGGAACGTAACAATAATCGTATTATTTGGAAGAATTATATCAAGATTGATACCGGTAATTGGATTTTCGTTAGGTCTTGGTACGCCATCTACAAGAATGCTATTTGGAACGAATGTGGTGCCAGCAGCAATTGCGTCAAGTAGAAGCGTATTTGTAATAGGTATTGTACCAGCGTTTGTAACTGCGACTGTATATGTGATGATTTGACCGATACGTGTAATGGATCTATTGGCGGATTTAATGGCACTAACATTTGCTGTCCGTACTTCAGTATTTACTGCATTTGATAACGATCTACGCTGAATAATTGGAGAACTAGGATCAATTTGGTATTCGTACGAAGTGTCTGAAATATTAATGACTGTATTGCCCTCTGGTATATTTGTAAGTTGTACTTGGAATGAAATAGTGACTGTTTCATTTGGTTGTATCGTGCCGAGAGTTACTCCGTTTTCAGGATTAGCGCCAGGCTGAGTTACATTATTTATTGCTAAGCTATCCTCAATGAATATAGTACCTTCTGGAATGTTATCAATGAACACGGTATTGTTAGCCGGAACGGTTCCTATATTTTGTAGTGTATTTGTGTAGGTAATAATTTGCCCGATTGATATGAAATTTACATCCGCGCTTTTAACAGAAATAATATTTGCATTTTGAAGTGATGTTGTAACAATGTTAGAATTTGCAGAGCGATTTACTGGTGGGGCTGTAGGAATACTTACATATTGGTAAGTTGCTGAAGATTGATTTGCAATTTCGGTTTCAGTAGGTGGATTATTTGTTTGCACTTGAAATAGTATCGTTTTGGAACTGTTTGCTGGATTTGTTCCAATCGGTATTCCGTTTTCAGGATTTACACCTGGCTGAAGGACACCATTAATTGTGACACTATCGGGAACGAATGTAGTCCCAGCTGGAATAAAATCTGTGAAATTAATATTTATTGCGTCAACATTACCGATATTTTTCACTTCAGAAATATAAAGTATAGTTCCACCGATATCTACAGTTGTTGGATTGGATGTTTTAGTAATTGTCAATTGTGCTTGCACGAAATTTGTAATGACGATATTACTAGTAGATGTTTCAGTAATAGGCGGTTGCCCTGGGTCTGGTTGGATTGTATATGTTGTATTGGATTGATTTGTAATCGATTCTTGCGAGAATGAATCGTTAATAAGAATTTGGAACGAAATAAGATGAGTAGCGTTTGCTGCTAGGGTAGGTAAAGTAACACCTACATTTGGATTAGCACCAAGTATAGTTGTTCCGTTAAGTGTAAAACTATTTTCTACGAATGTAGTATTTTGGGAGATAGTATCTGAAAATATGAGATTAGTAGCTGGAATATTTCCGGTATTTTCTAGTGTTATTGTGTAAGTCAAAATATCACCTGTTGTTGCTTGTTGTGAATTGACTCCTTTTAAAGAAAGGATAGTCGCATCCGAAATTTGTGTGAAAGCAGGATTAGACGTAATTGTTCGAGAGATGATAGGGGCAGTTGGATCGGCGATAAAAGTATAGTCAATACGGGCTGTATTAGAAATTGGGTTCACGCTTGGAATAGATTGAACGATAACTTGGAATGTTACAGTGACGTTTTCTGACGGTGCGATGGAGTTTAATGGTATTCCTACGTTAGGATTGGCACCTGGAACGGAAACACTATTAATAGTTACGCTATTCGGAATAAATGCAGTTCCTTCTGGGACCAAATCTGTTAAAGTAACTGTATTTGCAGTAGTATTTCCGTTGTTTTGAACGACTACTGTGTAAGTGATTGTACCGTCAGTAGATTGTACGAGAGAATCTGTACTTTTAATTACGGATAACGATGCATCAACAACAGCTGTATTAACCGTATTAGACGAGGATGTTGCTGTAACAGGAGGTTGACTTGGATCGACAATATACGTGTAACTTGTAAGTGCTTGATTTATAATCGCTCCTTGCGGTGGAATAGAACTTGCAAGAAATTGGAACGTAATAGTAGCGGAATCACCTGGTGCGATAATACCAACTGGAATACCGAGAGTTGGACTTGCATCTGGAAGTGAAATCCCGTTGAGCGTAACACTATTTGGAACAAATAATGCTCCTTCAGGAACTCCGTTAATGAGTAATACAGAGTTTGCAGGGAAGTTTCCAGTATTCGTTAATGTTGCTGTATACGTAATTACATCTCCAATAGATACGATTGTTCGATTTGCTTGTAAAACAGTTGTAACAGTTGCGTTATTAATTTGTGTTGAAGCGCTATTAGAATTTATCGTGCCTGTAACAGGAGGAGAGGCCGGATCAACGATGAATGCGTATTGAATAGATGCTACGTTTGTAATCGGATTTGAAGGTGGAGTTGATGTAACTATGACTTGGAAAGTAACGGTTAAGGAACTACCTGCGCTAACTGTTCCGACATTAACTCCATTATTTGGATTTGCGCCTGGAATGGTACTTCCATTTACAGCAAAACTATTTTCAACAAAGGTCGTACCTGCTGGAACCATGTCTGAGAAATTTACATTCGTTGCATTTGTATTGCCGCTATTTTGAATCAAAACTGTATAAGTGATCGTATCTCCAATATTTGCAAAGGCTGTATTAGCAGTTTTTACAGCTGAAAGTATTGCTGAATTAATAGAGGTAACGAAGACGTTCGTTTCCACATTGCCAGGTTGAGCCTGTAATGCATTGCCTACGTTATATTGGAAGTTAACAAATCCTAAGTTTTGGAGTTCAGGTGTGAACGTTGTTGGATTACTTACGATTTGTACTTGGAATATGATTGTAACAGTTTGATTTGGATTGATTGTATTTATGCCAACACCGTCAATGATAGAAGCCGATGGTAATGGAGTGCCATCAACAATAACTGATCCTGCAACAAATTGTGTCCACGATGGTAAAGGGTCTGAGAATATAGCGTTGTTAGCAGGAATATTGCCTGTGTTCGTAATAGTCGTTGTATACGTAATTGTATCACCAATCGTTGCAAAAGTTTTATCTCCTATTTTAATAGTATTTAAAATAGCACTTTCAATTTTTGTTGTAACGTTGTTAGAAATAATATTTTTTGAAACTGGAGGATTAGCTGGATTAACGATATGTTGAAAGCTAACGCTAGCTTGATTAGTAATTGGATTTATAGGCGGAATTCCATTGGCGAAAATGTGAAATGCTACGATGACAGATTCGTTTGGCGCGATATCACCGATTGGAACGCCTGTAATGATATCTGCATTTGGGATGCTAGTTCCGTTTAGTGTAAAGCTATTCGGTTCAAAGGAAGTTCCGTCTGGAATAAGGTCGGTAAAAATAACATTCGTTGCACTCACATTTCCGCTATTTGTAATTGTAACGGTGTAGGTAATATCCTGCCCGATATCTACCGTAGATACATCTGAATTTTTTTGTGCAGTAAGGATAGCGCTATTAATTTGTGTTGTCGTTGTATTAGATTGATTGGAAGTTGTAATAGGTGGCTGGCTAGGATCAACGACATAATGATATGTGGTAGAAGCAGAGTTAGAAATGGGATTAAGTGTTGGAAGTGTAATAACAGTTGCTTGAAATGTAACGATTGCCGTATTACCACCATTAATGGAACCAATATTTACACCAGTTGATAAATCGGCGTTTGGAATGGTTTGCCCATTAGCTGTGAAACTATTTGGAACGAAACTTAAATTGCTATCAAGAATATCGATAATAGTTACATCAGTTGCGGTCACATTCCCGGTATTAGGGAGGTTAAGTGTAAATGTTATTGTATTACCAATATCCGCGAAAGTAAGATCTGCTGTTTTTGTGCTAATAATAGTTGCGTTGTTTATTTGAAGAAGTGTAGTGTTGGAAGTAGCTGCACTTGAAATGGGGGGATTAACAGGATCAACAGTAAACTCATACGTCGTTGCTGCTGTATTTGGTGCTGGGTTACTAGGGGGAATATTGTTTACTGTAACTTGAAAGACGATACTATATATTTCATTTGGTGGAAGTGTTGCAAGTAATACACCTGTATTTGGATCCGCGTTAGGTTGTAAAACGCCATCGACAGTTAATGTGTTAGGAACAAATGTGAGTCCACTTGGTAATGCATCTGTGAATACAATATTAGTTGCATCGGAATTGCCTACATTGGTAATAGAAGTAGTATAAAAAGCAGTTTGCCCGATATCTGCAAAGGATACACTTTCATTTTTCGTCATAGATAATATTGCTTCTTTAATTTGTGTTGAAACAGGATTACTAATTGAAGTTTCTGCATCAGGTGGTGAGACTAATTGGTACGATGTTGATGAGAAATTTACAATTGGGTTTTGGGTTGGTAATGAGGTCACATTTACTTGGAATGAAACAGTTACTGTAGCCCCAGCTGTTATCGGCCCAATATTTACACCGTTTGTTGGATCTGCACCACTTTGAGGAATTCCATTAATAGAAAATGAATTTGTAATAAATGTCGTTCCGCTCGACATAGCATCTGTGAAAATAATATTTTGTGCGGAGGAATTTCCATTGTTTGTTAAAACGACAGTATAAGTGAGTGTGTCTCCAATACGACTAAAGGATTTATCGACTTGTTTTAATGAAAGAATGTTAGCTGTATTAATCGTAGTAAACACTGTGTTTGAAGTAACGTTTCTTGAAACGATCGGTGCATTTGGATCAGCGATAAATGTGTAAGAAGCAGTAGCGGAATTGGCTACAGGATTTTGGTTTGGTGTAGAAGTAGCAGTAACTTGAAATGCGATAGATATTGAGTTGTTAGGAGCAATTGATCCGATTGTTATACCTGTATTAGGATCGAGTTCAATGTGTGTACTGCCATTGATTGTGACACTATTCGGAATGAACGTTGTGCCGTCTGGAATAAGATCAGTGAAAGTAATATTAGTTGCATTTGTATTGCCATTATTCGTTAAAATGGTTGTATAGGTAATGGTATCACCTAGTGTTACAATTGTTTGATCGACCGATTTTACCATCGTTATCATAGCATCTAGTACCGGGTTTGTAACGATATTCGTGGAAGTAGAAGTTGTAATAGGAGTTCCGTTTGGATCGACAGTATAAGAATATAAAATTGTGTCATTACCCATAATTGAACTTGAAGGGGGAACAGAAAGAACATTTGCTTGGAAAGTAACGGTTACTGTTTCACCAGGAGCGATATTTGGTATAGTTACTCCAAGTGCTGGTTGCGCACCAGATTGCTGAACCCCATTTATTTTGACTGAGTTTGGTATAAAGGTAGTGTTAGCTGGAATTGCGCTCGTGAACGTTATATTCGTTGCAGTCGTATTTCCTGTATTTGTAATAGTTGTTGTATACGTAATCGTATCTCCAACAGAAATGATAGATTTATCAACGCTTTTTTGGGTCGTTAATATTGCACTATTAATTGTTGTCGAAACAGCATTAGATACGTTCGTTTGTGTTACGGCAGGTTGGCTAGGATCAACTACATGTGCAAATTGTACAGAACTAAAATTAGAAATTGGATTTATACTTGGAATGTTTGTAACAAGTACGTTGAGAGTAATTACGGCCGTTCCATTTGGGTTTATATTTCCAATCTGAATCCCGTTAGATGGATTTCCGATTTGCTGTGTACCAGAATCGTTTGTAAGAGTGCCAGATATGAATGTCGTCCCATCAGGTAAAGTATCCGTGAAAATTATATTTTGTGAAGTGACATTTCCAGGGTTACTTAATGTAATTGTATAAGAAATTGTATCACCAATCGTTGCGAAAGTTTTATCTACAGATTTGATTGCCACAATTTCCCCAGAATTTATTTGTGTCGAAACAGAATTAGATGTCGTATTTCGTGAAACAAGTGGTAAATTAGGTCCTGTCATAAATTTATAATCAATAGAAGCGCCGTTTACAACCGGTGAGTTTGGTCCGCCTGGTCCAATTGTGAAAATTGGATTTGGAATGCTAACTACTTGCACACGGAAGGTAACATTTATAAAATCTCCTGCAATAATATCCCCAATTGGTATCCCGTTCGCTGGATTTACTCCAGGTAATAAAACTCCGCCTACTCGAACGCTATCTTCTATAAATACTGCGTTATTTGGAATCGGATCTGTAAAAATGATATTCGTAGCAGTTGTGTTTCCTACATTTTCTAATAAAACTGTATACGTTAAAAATGAATTTCCAGGTGCTATGTCAGAAAATAGCCGATCCACACTTTTCGTTGCTTGAATAATCGCTTCGTTAATTTGAACTAAAGTTGGATTACTTGTAGCTGTTTCTGTCACCGGCGGCTGGGTAGGATCAACAATGATCGAGTATGTCGTGCTAGACTGGTTCAAAGTTGGATTTATAACTGGTATTGAGCCAACGATAGCTTGAAAGCTAATTGTTGTCGTTCCTCCAACTGGAATTGAGTCTAAAGAAATCCCGCTATCTGGTCTAAATCCAAGTTGTGGAATGGTATTAATTTGTACGCTATCAGGAACGAATGAAAGTTCAGGTGGTAATATATCGATAAAAACAGGTGTGTTTGCGGCAGTATTTCCGCTATTGGTGAGGGTAGTTGTATACGTAATTATATCTCCAACAGCAGCAAAAGCACTGCTTGCAGTTTTTGTTGCGATAACAGAAGCAGTATTTACTTGTGTAAAAGTTTTATTAGATTTAACTGTTCGTGAAACTGGCGGTTCATTTATATCTACAATAAAGCTATATTGAAGCGATGATTTGTTAGGGATTGGATTAGGATTTGGAATCGTTGTAATGTTTACTTGAAAACTGAGTATAACGGATGTATTTGAATTTATGTTGCCAATATTGATACCATTTTGTGGATTTGCATTAGGAATAGTTGTTCCATTTACCGTAAAACTATTTGGAATAAACGTTGTACCATTTGGAATTACATCTGTAAAAATGACATTGTTTGCGGTAGTATTACCGGAATTAGTAATGGTAGAAGTGAAAGTAAGTGTATCTCCAATAGTAGCGAATGTTGAATTGACAGTTTTATTTATAGAAAGAGTAGCATCAATAATTGGAGTAACCGTCGTATTCGTAATTGTACTACCAACAGCAGGAGATTGGTTTGGATTCACGGTATATTCATAATTTACAAGAGCATTATTTGTTAATGTGCCACTAGGTGGTATTGCTAAAATTTGTGCTTGAAAAGTAATGAATACAGTATCTCCTGGTGAAATATCTGCCAAGTGAACACCAAGTGATGGATCTAATCCTGGTTGTGGAACATTATTGATAGTTACGGAGTTTTGGATAAATGAAGCTCCTGCGCCAAGCCCATCTGTTAAAACAGTTGCACTAGCAGGGATATTACCTGTATTTGTTACTGCAATCGTATAGGTAACAATATCACCAATTGCAGCTGTCGGTGTATTCACAGACTTAGTAGCGACAATAGTAGCGTTATTAATTTGAGTTGTTATTACGTTACTTAACGTATTGGCGGATGCTGGAGGTAAGTTAGGATCTACGACATACTGGTACGTTGTATTGCTTTGGTTCGGGATTGGATTTGGATTCGGGATAGAATTTACTTGTACTTGGAACGAGATGATCGTATTTGCATTCGGATTTATTGGGTCGATTGCAATTCCGCTTGCTGGATTGACATTAGGCAGTGTATTTCCGTTTACAGTAACACTATTAGGAATAAACGATGTTCCGTTTGGAATTACATCTGTAAATATTACATTTGATGCAAGTGTGTTCCCGTTATTCGTTAAAGTAGTCGTGTACGTAATAATATCATTTACGTTAGCAAATTGTTTATCTGCCGATTTAGTAGCGGCAATTGAGGCGTTATTAATAGTTGTCTGTACAGTATTAGAAGCAACCATCTGCATCACAGCGGGTTTGGATGGATCATACGTATATTGGAATGTTGTGCCTGATTGATTTGTAATTGGGTTTACAGCAGGGATAGTTGGTACAAAAACTTGGAATGCAACAGTGCGTGATGAATTCGCTCCTATCGTACCAATCGAAATGCCGTTAGCAGGATTTGCATTAGCTATAGGGACATTATTAATCGTTACAGTATTAGGAATGAAGAGAGTTCCCGCTGGAATGATATCTGTAAACGTTACATTAGCAGCAGGGATATTCCCGTTATTTGTTAAAATAGTCGCATATAATATGACATCACCAACATCAGCGAAGTTTGTACTCGTTAGTTTTGTAGCAACGATATTAGCAGTATTAATTTGTGTAGTTACTATATTGCTAGCGGCGTTTCTAACGAGAGCAGGTAAGTTTGGATCAGCGATAAAGCTATATTGAAGTGCAGCGCTGTTTTGAATTGGGTTTGGTGAAGGTAGCCCATTTGCACTTATTTGAAACACAATCGTTGTAAAACCACCCGAAGGAATGGAGCCCACTTGAAGACCGGCACTAGGGTCTGCACCTAGTTGTAAAGCACCACCTATAAAAATACTATTTGGAACGATAGTGGTGCCATTAGGGATTATATCGGTAACAATAACATTATTGGCTGTAGTATTGCCAAGATTAGCTAAAGAAATTGTATATGTGATTGGTTGCCCGACGTCGGCGATAGTTAAATCTACTTCTTTGACAATAACGACATTTGCTAAATTAATTTGTGTACTTACAGTGTTACTTACAGATGTTTCTATAGTTGGTGGATCGCCCGGATTTAAAATAAAGCTATACTGTGTACTAGATGAATTTAATGTTGGATTTTGTGTTGGTAAAGAGTTGACGGTTACTTGATAAGAGACGGTAAGTGAACCGTTAGCAGCAATGGAAGGTAGCGGAACACCTATATTTGGATCTGCGTTATTTTGAAGTACACCATTAATAAGAAAAGTGTTTGGAATAAAGGTAGTACCGTCTGGATTCGTATCTACGAAAGTAGGGCTATCAGCAGAAACACTTCCTGCATTCGTCAAAGTAACAGTATAAGTTAATATATCCCCTACGGTAGCGAACTCTCGATCCACTGTTTTGGCTGAAATGACATTTGCATCGTTTACTTGAGTAAATGTAGTGGTTGAAGTAGTGTTCTTACTTACAGGTGAAGTGTTTGGATCAACGATAAAGTTATAGGAGATGGAAGCGCTATTTGAAATAGGGTTTGGATTTGGAATGCTAGTTATTACTACTTGGAATGAAGCTGTAATTGTAGTATTAGCATTGATGCTACCAATATTGATGCTAGCTGGTGTAACGCCTGGCTGAGTAACACTGTTAACTATAACGCTGTTTGGGATAAAGGCGGTTCCATTCGCAATTGAATCAGATAGTAATATATTGTTCGCTGCAACATTTCCATCGTTAGTAAGAGCAAAGGTGTAAGTTAATACATCGCCAACTTCCGCAAACGTTTTATCTACAGATTTATTAACATGGAGATTTGCTAGTCTAATTGTTGATGTAACAGAATTAGAATTTGCTGTTTTTGAAGTAGGTGGCAAACTTGGATTTACAGTGTAAATATAAGAGGCGAAAGCGTTATTAATAATAGGGTTTTGGGCAGTAATGTTAATGACTGTTACTTGAAAGGATAAGGTAAAAGTAGCTCCACCAGGAATTGTACCGATAGGTAAAGCAACGAGAGAATCTACATTCTGCAAAACTCCGTTTAGTGTTACAGTGCCAAGAGTCAATATCGTTCCGTTTGGAAGTGGATCTGTTAGTTGAACGTTATTAGCGGCTGCATTTCCACTGTTTGTAATAAGGATTGTATAACTTATCGTTTCGCCAATTGTGGCAAATTGTTTGTTAGTTGATTTTGTTAATGTTACATTCGCATTGTTAATTTGAGTGGAAACGAGATTAGAAGAAATGTTTTTTGTAACGGGAGATTGGCTAGGGTTTACGGTATATTGATAAGAAGCGCTTAATCCGTTAGATACGACATTTGACGCGGGTATTGTATTTACTACTACTTGAAATGCAACATTTTTTATTGTACCGCTTGGGATGGATCCAATGTTCACGCCGGTAGCAGGGTTTGCGCCCACTTGTGTCGTGCCATCTATTGTTAAACTGTTTAGAACAAAAGTTGTTCCAGTAGGAATGATATCTGTAAAAATAACATTGTTCGCATTTGTATTACCTGTACCTGTAAAGGAAACGGTGTACGTTAGTGTATCACCAATATCTGCGAAATTTTTATCTACTGCTTTTGCCATTGTTACAGTGGCGTTATTCACTTGAGTAGATACGATATTGGTCGTATCAGTCCCACTTACTGCAGGTTGATTTGGTACAGGAATGTATTGATATGTTGTTGTTCCACTATTTAATATTGGGTTTGTTTGAGGGATAGAAGGAACGAGCACTTGGAATGAAATAGTAGTAGTGGAATTTGCGGCAATTGAACCAATTGTTATACCATTAGCGGGATTTGCGCCAGCTTGAGTAACTCCGTTCACAGTTACACTCCCTGGAATGAAAGTAGTCCCGCTAGGAATCGGATCCGTATATATCACATTCGTTGCAGCGATATTTCCTATATTAGCTAAGGCAATACTGTAAGTTAATGTTTCACCAATATCGGTAAAAAGTTTGTTAACTGATTTTGTTCCATTAATATCTGCAAGGTTAATTTGTGTTCCAGCAGAGTTACTTGTTGCAAGACCGTTAAAGGTTGTTCCTCCGGCGATTGGTGTATATTGAAATGTAATATTAGCAGTGTTAGAGATAGGGTTTTGACTTGGAAGAGAAACGACAGTAGCTTGGAAGGTTACTGTGCGAGAAGCACCATTATTAATTGTTCCAAGAGATATACCAGCCGCAGGATTTGCATTTGTTTGTGGTACGTTATCTACTGTTACAGTGCCGGGTATAAAAGAAGTACCGTTAGGGAGACTATCTATAAAAATAGCGTTATTGGCAGGAAGAAGCCCGGTGTTAGGGATAGTAACTGTATAAGTGAGAATATCTCCAATTGCAGCAACACTTTTATTTACGCTTTTCGTTGCTTGTATATTTGGGGAGTTTATATTAATTTGTAAGCCGACTGTATTTAACATATATGCATCTCCGTTAGTAGTTAAACGGATTGCGGCGGATACTTGTGAGTTTGTTAAATAAGAGGAAATATCAATGGAAGTAATGTCCCAGCCCTGTCTTCCTGCGGAGATGTTTGTACTTGTAGAAGCACTTTGATTTCGCGTTCCAAATGTCCCTGTTGTATCTAAGTTTCCTGCAGCATTATTAACTTGAGAACCGAAGAAATTATTTATAGCATTGTTTGGTCCAGATAAAGCATTTAATGAACTGAAATTTGGTCCAAATAAAGCTTGATCCCCGGTTAAATCTGCATCTCCTTCGGTAGAACTTAAAAATAATCTCCCGCTTACTGGTCCTCCTGAAGGTGTTAAAAATCCAGAAACAGATACATCAGCACTACCAGTTTCTGCAGAAACACGGTTACCAGCTACATAAATGGTTAAGTTTCTTGCTGGCAATGTCCCGTTTTGATAAGCGACGATAAGCGTCCATCCAGCCGAATTAATTGTTCCATTAGAAGCATCTATAGGATCTACAAGTCCAGGAACCGCTCCTGTAGTATAGGAACCAGCACCTCCCGCTTGAATAAGAGTTGTTACGTCTGCCGAACGGGTGTAAAAGCCAAATGTAATAGAGTTTGAAACAAATGTTTGATTTGAAGCCGTAACAGCTGAAGGAGTAATCGAGTATGTTGAAACAGGTGTTGTAAAAGAAACTGGATTTCCTAATACACTCGTAATGTTTTGATCACGAGATAAATAGTTTCCACCCCAAACGAGTTCTGCGTAAAGAATAGTACTACCAGCAGGGATATTTAAAATGGCGGTAGAACTATTTTGTGTATAGTTTAACGTTGTACCAGCAGGAAAAGTAGGTACTTGTAAAGCAGTATTCGTAGTTGCGAATGCACCAATTGCCCCGATTGTACCAGCACGGTTTTGATTGCTGATTTTACTTAAGCCTAAAGTATTACCTGTAATAGCGAGTGCGCCGTTAGTGGTGGTAGAAAATCGATTCGTAATGGGCATGTTGTCACCTCATTTACAATATAGTCTTGGTCAAAATAACATATGTGTGTGACAAATAAAGGGAAACATGTACAAGTTGATTTCGTAATAATGATTTAAATGTCTAGATAAGGGGATGGAGTATGAGTGAATTAGAAATTAGGTTGGAGCGTCTTAGGGAAGAACAAATAGGCGATATTGTATCATTATCTTCTTATATTGGTTGGGATTATAACAGGGAAGAAGTTGAAACAATTTTTAACTCAGGTATTGTATACGGCGTATGGAATGAGAGAAAGGAACTTATTGCTAGCGCAGCAATAATATTATATGGGGAGGCGTTGGCATCTATCGGAATGGTAATTGTACATCCAGATTATAAGGGAAGAGGAATTGGAAAGATGATAACAGATTCATGTATTAAGAGTGTACTAGATCATACTCCCATTATGTTGATTGCTACGGATGAGGGAAAGCCTTTATACGAAAAGTTAGGATTCAGGGAAGTAAGCTATGTTTCTAAATATATATGTAACTCGTACAATGCGAATAATCATTGTATAGAAAATGAAGATTATATGATGAATTATGAAGAGTGTGATTTAGAAAAAATAATAAAAATAGATGAAAATGCGTTTGGAACAAATCGAAAGGTGTTTTTAAAGAAAAGGATTATGCAAAGTGAACAATGCAATGTTGTGAAAGATAAGGAACAAAATGTACTAGGATATGGTTTGAGTATACAAACGCCAGAAAATAAAATAATAGGACCAGTCGTTGCTAAAAATAATGCGATGGCAATGAGAATAGTACATGATTTAGCAAGAGGGCATAATGGAAAATTAAGAATGGATGTACCAGAAGGAAAGAACGATTTTATGAAAGAATTAGAGATTGCTGGTTTTAAAAAGGTGAATACACCACCAATTATGATGAAAAATAGTAATCGGTTATTAAAAAGAAATGGTGAACTATATAGTATTGCAGCGCAAATTTTTGGATAAAAAAAGAATCCTTTTAAATGAAGGATTCTTTTTTTATCCCGCTATTTGCCGGGCAGTAAGACTCCCACCCAAAAAATTCAGCGGAAGCAAAGAAGTTAGGTGGGGGATCAACAAACCACCACTGATTAAAGTTTCACTTTATCCAATTTAATCACGATATTGGTCATGAGTTGGCTGAAAGAGGTCTTCCTCGATATCTCTCACCATAGAAAAATTATCAACGTTATAATGACCGTGTAAAGTTTTATTGTGATGACCAATAATTTGTTCTGCAGACAATACGTTAGAATCAGTTGTTGAATGCCCGTTTTTAATTAATGTAACGTCAAATCCTTGTACAGTTGCTGTCCTAACGGCAGTGTCGATACAATGTTCTGTTTTACATCCGCCTATAACAATATGATTAATGTTTTCTTCTTTTAAAAGCTCAAGTAAAGAAGTGCCGTAGAATGAATTGGTTGCTGCTTTATTAATAAGGATTGCAGATTGGGGTACTTGAATTTGATTATGTACTTCAAATCCTTCGCCACTACCAGAAGCAACATCGATATCTCTTACGAAAACAATAAGAGCATTTGAATCTATTGCTTTCTGCAGTGCTATATTTAGTGTAGATAATAGCTCGGTTTTACGAAAAACTGCATTTTCTTGCTCATTTCCATCAATTAATTCTTGTTGAGCGTCGATAATTAATAGTGCTTGTTTCATCGTGTCTCCCCTTTAATATGAAATAAGTTCCACTTTACATATTCCTTCAGATTGTTAGAAAATCCTCCATTGTAAGCGAAGTAGAAGATTGATTTACAAAGTTGTCAAAGAAATTTCATTCTCATAGTGTGTAAAAACATGTATGATAGGAGATGGAGAATTTTTGAGTAGGTGGGAATAACATGCAAACAGTAGAAGATTATCTTTCATTCTTACATACGAAAGGATTTAAATTATCAGAGGAAGCGCAAGGGTTTATTATGTTCGGACAAGGATATACTGGTGCGTCTGATGGGATTGTGAACGCAGCAATAGAAGCGACAATTAAACATCAATTGCAGTTTGATGGTAGTTATTTCGTTGCGTTATTAGAACGATTGAAAGAAGAAGAAATTACAGATAAAAAAAGCGCTAAGGCTTTTATGCGGAAGTTACAAGCGTAACTTCACGCAGCCTGCGCTTCTTTTTTTGTTTTGGAAGGTAATTCAACAAAAATCATGCCTAGGAAAATACATAGACATCCGATAATAGCAGAAATAGAAAGTTGTTCATTTGCAACGAGAACGCCTGTTAAGGCAGCAAAAACGGGCTCCATTGCGAAAATAATTGCTACTCTCGTTGGAGAAGTGTGTTTTTGTGCCGATGTTTGAATGAAAAAAGCAATAGATGTTGCAAACAGGGCAGTTAGAAAGAGTGCGAATAAAAAGGATTGATTCGTCCATAGTGATACTGAAAATAACTTTTCCCAATCTTCAAACAAGAAAGCGCAAATAGAAGAAAATATACCAACAGCTAATACTTGAGATGTGCTTAATAATAAAGGTGATATTTTTTTAGAAAAGAAGCCGTTAATAAGAATATGGGCAGCGAAAGCGACTGCACAACCGAGAACAAGTATATCTCCTATATTTAATTGGAAAGAATCAGCAGCTGTTAATAAGTACAAACCTGTTGTAGCTACAGCAATACCAAGTACGATGAAAATGGTAGCTTTTTGTTTTAAAAAGATAAATGATAAGATTGGGACCATAACAATGCTTAGCCCAGTTAAGAAACCTGCTTTTGAAGATGTTGTATAGAGTAAGCCAAATGTTTGCAATAAATAACCGACAAATAAGAAAAAACCAACGATTATCCCTGCCGTGCTACTATGTTTTATATCTTGTTTTGAAGTTTTTTGTGAGAAAATAATTTGAACGAATAATAAAATAATTCCAGCGAATAAAAAGCGAATACCATTAAACGTAAATGGACCAACGAAAGACATAGCGTTTTGAACGACAACAAACGTAGCTCCCCAAATAAAAGAGACAAATAATAAAGCAAGAGGAGCAATCCACTCTTTTTTCACACTCATACCCCCGTTAATTTTGTAAGATAGCTTTTCTAGCTAATTCATCAGCTACTTTATTTTGACTACTTGGAATCCACTTAATAAAAAAGAGATCGAAGTTTTTTATGTACTGCAGCGCTTCATCTAAAAGAGGTGCAAATATTTTATTTTTTGCGTATTCCTTTTCAACAGCCCGTTCGACAAGCTGGGAATCTGTACGAAAAGAGACAGTGCTATAATTATGCTCGATGCAATATTTTAATGCTAGAAGTAAAGCGCGGTATTCTGCTTCATGATTGGACATTGTTCCAAGTGGTAATGATAATTGTACAGGTGGCTGAACGCCTTTAATAAACACTCCTGCACCAGAAGGACCAGGATTTCCTTTTGATGCACCATCAATATATACTTCAATCAAAATGAGAAACCTCCAAATTATAAGATTATCCCCTACTTAAATGCTTTTTGAAGTAGGGGATAGAGTAGTTATCCGATTGTGATGCTATAACGACATGTAAATGTTTCATTCGCTTGTAAAGATTGAATTCCCTTTTTGTCCTTGAAATCTTTTGCTGGATTTATTTCATCAGCGATTCCATACCAAGGTTCAATACATAAGAAAGGTGCGTTATTCCCTGGTGTCCATACGCCGACAAATGGGAAGCCATCAAATTCTACTTTTACAAATTTATTATGTTTATGAGAACGAATCGAAATTTCATTCGTATTCATATTTTCAAAAATAAGCGCATCATTTTTAAATAAATCATATGTAAGTGGCAATTCAGTTGTATTTTCAGCGATTAATTGCTTTTTGTTTGAAAGATAAGGTCCTTCTAATACGCTTGTTTCTAAGCGTTCCGAACCATTAAACGATAAATGATAATCTGTAAATGATTCACCGTCCAATAAAGGGAAGTTGAAGCCAGGATGTGCTCCGATTGAGAAGAACATCTCTTTTGAAGTAGGATTGTTTACTTCATATGTTACATGAACGATTTGTCCATCTAGCTCATAAGAAACGAGTAGTTCGAATTCGTATGGGTATTTTTTTAATGTTTCTTCATTACTAGTAACGATATAAGTGATTTTTGTTTCGCTTTGTTCTTTCACAGAGAAAGTAAGATCACGAGCGAAACCGTGTTGTGTTAATGAATATGGTTTACCGTCTACGTAGTATGTATTATCTACTAATCGGCCGACAATTGGGAACAAAATTGGTGCACGGCGTCCCCAATAAGTAGAATCACCTTGCCATAAATATTCTGTGTTGTCTTCTTTTAAGCGAACGCTCTGTAATTCTGCACCTTTGTCAGAAATGGAAACGATCACTTTTTCATTTTGAATTGTTGCTGTCATGAAGTGAAACCTCCTAAATCTTTCATATGTTTCATTATACGTTGTCTAAAAGGAAAAAGGTAGTTTATGATAGGAATCTATTGACGAAAGAGGGGCTACCACGTAAAATATAATCTTGTTGCTTAAAAAACGAATAACGTGGTTCGAAACCATCCCACGTAAAAAAACTAAGGAGATTTTGTCATGAATATTAGAACTTTAGTCGGTAATGGTATTTTAGCGGCATTATATATTGCTGTTTCTATGCTTATTCAGCCATTTGGCTTTACGAATGTACAATTTCGTATTTCAGAGATGTTTAATCATCTCGTTGTATTTAACAAGAAAGCAATTTACGGAATTGTATTAGGTGTATTTTTAACGAATCTCTTTTTCTCACCTATGATCGCTTACGATTTAGTATTTGGAGTAGGGCAATCTATTCTTGCGCTAGTTGCAACGATTATTTCTATGCGATTTATTAAAGGTGTTTGGGCTCGTATGATTTTTAATACAGTTATCTTTACAATTACAATGTTTATGATTGCAATTGAACTTCATCTTGCATTGGGTTTACCATTTATGTTGTCTTGGTTAACTTGTGCAATTGGTGAATTTGTTGTCATGGCGATCGGTATGCCTGTAATGTACTGGATTAATAAGCGAGTACAATTTGAAAGATTTATGTAATAGATGAAAGAGCTATTCCTATAGGGATAGCTCTTTTTGTATGTAATCATATTGAATATAATGCTGTGACTCTAGATAAAATATAATAAAATAAAGTGAGGCTTCAATTAGCCGGATATATATAAGAAGTCTTACATAAGGGGAATGTAGTATGAAATATAAAATTCATTGGTTGTATAAAACGAAGCGTGGATTGCAGACGGAATTAACAACAGAGTATATGAACATAGAAGAAGTACTTCAATTTGCAGAGGATTTTGAGAAAACAGGAAGAGCTAAGGAACTTTTATTTTACGATGAAATGGACGCAGAATGGTCATTAAAAGAGATGAAAAAGTTAAGTAAGCAAGTAGAGGAAGAGCTCCAAGAAATACTCGTTTATTTTGATGGGGGGTATGATGTGCAAACGAAAGAAGCTGGCGTTGGTATATGTGTGTATTATAAAACAGGAAATACAAACTACCGCATTCGCCGCAATGCATATATAGAAGGTATATATGATAATAATGAAGCGGAATATGCATCATTATTATACGGTATGAATATACTCGAGGAACTAGGGATTAAGTATGAAGCAGTTACACTTCGCGGAGACTCACAAGTGGTACTGCAGCAATTAGCCGGAGAATGGCCTTGTTATGATGAACATTTAAATCATTATTTAGATCAAATTGAACAAAAGGCGAAGCAAATGAAATTAAAACTTTTATGTGAGCCGATATCTAGAAAACAAAATAAAGAAGCACATCAATTAGCAACGCAAGCATTAGAAGGAACAGTTATTGATAGTCATAAAGAAATAACCGAATAGAGAGGTGCAAAGGTGGATAAAAAGCAACTCATTACAGAGGTAAATGACTTATTAGAAACGTATTGTGAAGGATGTTTTTTGCGAGAACATAATCGAAAGACAAATAGTAAGTATTATGCTCATTCATTTTGTATAAGACAATGTACAGTTGGAGAAACATTGAAAAAGTATGGAGAACAGTTATCATAAAAAAACATCCAGAGAAAATTCTCTGGATGTTTTTTAGTGCTTTGCTTCGCTTAATTGCTGCTCGCATTTGCTTAGTTTCTTTTCCTCGTTCATTAAAAATGGTTCATCTAAATCTACTGCAACAGATTTCATAATTTCAAGCTGTGAGCGAGCTGCTTCTACTGCAGTAGTAGCATGCTCTAATGTATCTGGATCCATTGAAATTGTTGCTGATCCTACCATTTTTTGTGCTGTTTCTACACGGAATTTTACTTCTTCAAAATCATTTACTTCTGATCCCATTGTTACTGCCTCCTTTGTATATTGCGCATTTCACATAGTTTTTGCTCTGTAAAACGGAAATATACAAAGGAATAATAAAGGAGGTTACCAAGTAAGGTAACCTCCTGTTATATGTTGGATTAAAGTTTTACTACGTTAGCAGCTTGAGGTCCGCGGTTACCTTCAGTAATGTCGAAAGATACTTCTTGACCTTCTTCTAAAGCTTTATAGCCGTCTCCTTGAATAGCAGAGAAATGTACGAATACATCGTCAGCGCCTTCCATTTCGATAAATCCAAAACCTTTTTCGTTGTTAAACCATTTTACTTTTCCTTGCATGTTATAATTCCTCCTAAAAGCGTTTACTATTTTCATTTAGTGAAATTCATTTAAAAAATAATATAAACTAAAAATGCTATATTCTTGAATATTCTGCTAAATGATTAATTTAAATATACACGAATTGGGAGAATTTAGTCAAGTAAGCGATTTTATTTTTTGTATTTTTAAATAATTTTTCAGTCGAATTTTTAAATAGGTATAGGACAGGCCGAGTATGTAATATTCTTAATTGAATGCTATACATAATGAGGTGAAAGAATGAATAAGTCTTATTTATTAGATAATGAAGGAATAAGAACGAGAACCGACATACCGGATTGGGTTGCAAAAGAATTTGAGATTTTTTCAAGTGTCGTGTTAGAACCAACTTTTCCATGTTATTTCGGTTTAACAGCTTTGAAAAAGAATGAACTTCGTTATTCATTTCTTTCTCATAATGATTGGAGTCATTTGCCGCATACAATGTTATCTTTTTTAGAGTTAATGAAAGAGAGGCCGATTGTAAGAAGGGGCTTTTTCCTTTTTATAGAACCGGAATGTGAAGAACAATCACTCGAATATTACCGTGATTCCTTTTGGAAAGTGTTACAGTATTTACATGAAAACGATGATCAAGCATGGCCAAAGCAGATTCCTGAAGATCCAGACCATCATTTATGGGAATTTTCATTTGGTGGTGAACCAATATTTGCATTTGGAAATGCGCCAGCTTATAAACAACGAAAAACTAGACATTTAGGGAATTCTCTCGTTATTGGGTTTCAGCCACGCACTATTTTTGATGGATTAGAGGGAGATCGTCCTAAAGGAGCATATTCAAGACAAATGGTCCGTGAGCGAGTTGAAAAGTGGGATCAATTGCCGAAACACCCTAACATTAGTCATTATGGTGACCCAGAGCATCGTGAATGGAAACAATATTTCATAGGAGACGATGTAGAACCAATAAAAGGGAAATGTCCTTTTCTTCATAGGATAGAAAAGTAAGAGCCATCACCTAGATGGCTCTTTTGTATATTTTGGATAAAAAAGGGTATTTTATTACGAAAGCTAGTCTATTTTTTCAAATTATATCATTAACTAGTAATAAAGAGAGTAGAAAGGATAGAGTGATGTTTGGAGCAATTATACAGCAAATCGTATTAGGTATTTCATTAGCTGCACCAGTAGGGCCGATTAATATTGAAATGTTAAAACGAGGAATTGAACGTGGGTTTTGGCATGCTTGGGTTGTTGGAATTGGTGGAATGACTGCAGATGTTTTATTTATGTTACTCATTTATTTCGGTTTATCTTCTGTGTTTATGTATACATATGTACAAGCCTTCATGTATTGCACGGGTTTTTTCTTGTTATTTTATTTAGGATTTCAAAGTGTAAAACAAGGAATTTTCCACTCGAATATGGAATATAAAAAAGAAGAGGTAGGTGGCCTTAAGCAATCGTTTATGGCAGGATTTTTAATTGCGATATCCAATCCATTAAATCTTGTTTTTTGGTTTGGTATATACGGAAGTACACTTAGCTCATTACTTACGAAGGTAACGAAACAAGAAGCTTTTTTGTACAGTCTTTGCATTATTGCTGGTATTATTTTATGGAATTTAAATATTGCTTTTTCTGTACATTTTGGAAGAACTTTATTAAAACCAAAAGCGCTTGGCTACATAACAGCCGGAGCAGGTATTATTTTAGTAGGATATTCTATACATTTTGCATACAAAGCTTTACAGTTGTTCACATAAGATTGAAGGGGAGATTTTTATGTATCGAACCACTATTGACGGAAAAGAAATTATCATTACGTTAGCGCCAAAAATCCGAAAAGAAATTACTGATAGAAATCCACTATATGAGGCGGTATTTCATAATGCTGCAAGATTGCTACAAACAAAGCAACCGACGTTTGCAGTAAATCATGAAATATTTGGGCTCATTATTGGAGAAGTGCAAAGAGGAGAAGTAACAGTATTTGCAGTGGAACATATTATTCCGAAGCAAAATATATTTGGATCGAACAATTTTTTCTCGACAATAGAACAGCAGGCAAATTTGTAAAGTGAATAGAATAAGAATAGAAAAGAAATAGTCGTAACGATATGTTGCGGCTGTTTTTTTGGAAAAGGGGGAAACAAGATGAAGAAAGTGGGGAAAGAGTTCTTTTTACAACATGATATCGTTATTATGTATAGCATTCTATTTATTTTCATTATTATTTTAAAAATGCAATTTTTTACGTGGTTTGGGATGTTAGCATGTATGTTTGGGATTGTTTTCTATACACTTAATGAATATATGACACATCGTTTTTTATTCCATATAAAGCCACCTAAAAACACATTTCTATTAAAAATGTTAAGAAGATTACATTATGATCACCACGTATATCCAGAGGATTTAAAACTTTTGTTTTTACCTGTATGGTTTAGTATACCTAGTTTTACTATTTATTTGCTTATAGCATATGGTATTACAAAAAGTGTTACTATTACACTTTCATTTGGAATCGGAATGATTATCATGCTGCTCGTTTACGAATGGAAACATTATATTGCCCATAGACCGATTCGTCCCGTCACTAAGTTTGGAAGATGGCTAAAAAAACAACATATATTACACCATTATAAAAACGAAAAGTTTTGGTTCGGTGTTTCAAATCCAGTATTCGATTTTATATTTGGAACACTTAAAGACGGAAAAGATGTTGAGTTAAGCGAAACAGCTCGTAATTTAGAAAAGGAAAAAAAGACAAAAGTAGTGCGTTAAGCACTGCTTTTGTCTTAATGAGGAAAAAAAGTAAAGTGTCACTTTATTTTGAAAAAGTATATTAAAAATTTGGGGGAATTTGCTGAAAAATGTCTATCGAAAAATCTTTGCATGAATGTATGGATTGTCTAAAATGAGTATAAGTTTCTGAATATTTATAAAATTTAGTCTTTAGGTATACGAAGGGGAAGTGTATTTCAAGTAAGAGAGGGGATCGGTTAATGAAACGAGATGATACGTCAGCACGTAAGTTGCAAAATGAGGTGAATTATACAGAGGTCGTTCAGTCGGAAGAATTTCAATTGTTATTAAATACGAAAAAGAAGTTTATCGTTCCAATGAGTATTTTCTTTTTTAGTTTTTTTATTGCACTGCCTATTTTAACGTCGTATTCAAAGGTGCTTAATACACCTGCATTTGGTGACGTTACATGGGCGTGGGTATTTGCTTTTTCCCAATTTATCATGACATGGGCACTATGTATGATTTATAGCAAAAAAGCAGAATCATTTGATGAAATCTCCCGAAAAATTCTGCAAAACATGCAAAAAGGGAGGGGCTGAACTTGAATACTACTGCGTTTGCACTATTTTTAATTATCGTTCTTGGTACGCTAGTCATAACCTATTTTGCATCGAAAAAAACGAAAAATGCGAGTGAATTTTATACGGCCGGAGGGGGATTAACTGGTTGGCAAAATGGTCTAGCCATTGCTGGAGATTACATGTCTGCTGCTTCATTTCTTGGTATAGCCGGAGCAATCGCATTAACTGGGTTTGATGGATTCTTTTATAGTATCGGTTTTTTAGTTGCTTATTTAGTTGTACTGTATCTTGTTGCAGAACCGCTTAGAAATTTAGGAAAGTACACTTTGGCGGATATGATTGCAGCACGCTTTGATGCGAAAAAAGTTCGCGGAGTTGCAGCTCTTAATACGATGACGATTTCTATCTTTTACATGATTGCACAATTAGTTGGCGCGGGTGCACTTATTAAATTATTATTAGGGATTGAATATACGACATCTGTATTAATCGTTGGAACACTTATGACGGTGTATGTTATTTTTGGAGGTATGACAGCAACGAGCTGGGTACAAATTGTAAAGGCTGTATTACTTATGGCTGGTACTTTTATTATTTCTGTTATCGTTTTCGCAAAATTCAACTTCAGCGTGACTGAAATGTTCGCCCAAATGAAAACAGCTACACCTTTAAAAGATTCATTTTTAAATCCAGGTGTAAAGTATAAGGATGGTCTTGATACACTTTCTTTAAATTTAGGACTAGTACTTGGTACAGCTGGATTACCACATATACTAGTCCGCTTTTTTACAGTACGTGATGCAAAAACTGCACGTCAATCTGTCGTATATGCGACGTGGTTAATTGGTGCATTTTATATTATGACGATTTTCTTAGGATTTGGTGCGGCAGCGTTTGTAGGAAATGAAGCGATTATTAAAGCGAACCCAGCTGGTAATATGGCGGCACCTTTATTAGCCAAAGCGTTAGGTGGAGACTTCTTATTTGCTTTCGTATCAGCAATTGCTTTTGCAACGATTTTGGCTGTAGTGGCAGGTCTTGTATTAACAGCAGCATCAGCATTCGCTCATGATTTTTATAATGAAATCATTCGTAAAGGAAAATCAACGGAAAAAGAGCAAGTATCCATGGCTCGTTATGCATCTATTGGAGTAGCGATACTATCTATCATACTTGCATTATTTGCCCAAACATTAAACGTAGCATTTTTAGTATCATTAGCATTTGCAGTTGCAGCGAGTGCAAATCTACCAGTAATTTTATTTACAATATATTGGAAGCGTTTTAATACAACGGGTGCTATTTCGGGTATGATTGTAGGTCTTGTATCAGCAATTGTTCTTGTAGCGTTGAGTCCGAATGTTTGGAACCCTGTAGCTGGAAAAGCTATTTTTGTTGGGGAAGCGTTATTCCCATATACGACACCAGGAATTATTTCAATTCCACTCGGATTTCTTGCAGCATATTTAGGAACGGTTTTATCTAGTAAGAAAGAAGATGCAGCGAAATTTGATGAAATTCTAGTGAAATCTAATACTGGTCATGGCATTAGCGATGCGTCTTCACATTAAATAAAAGAGGAGCTTTTCGATAGATAAGAAAAGCTCTTTTTTCTTTTGTCATTTTCTTGTAAATATTACTGATTTGTAAGTAGGATTTGTCTTAATTTTGTGGAATGAAAATAGCAGGGAGAAATTTAAGTCATCATGGCACCAGCGCAGCTTTTGTGAAAAATAAGTTGTTATGGAAGGTGGAAGTAATGATGAAAACGAAGCAAACTGATGAATTATTAGCAAAAGATGAGCAATATGTTTGGCACGGAATGCGTCCCTTTAGTCCAAATAGTACAATGGTAGGGGCAAAAGCTGAAGGGTGCTGGGTTGAAGATATACAAGGAAAAAGATATTTAGATGGTATGAGTGGCCTTTGGTGTGTGAATAGTGGATATGGAAGAAAAGAGCTCGCAGAAGCGGCTTATAAGCAATTACAAACATTATCATACTTTCCAATGTCACAATCCCATGAGCCAGCTATAAAGCTTGCTGAAAAGTTAAATGAGTGGCTTGGGGGAGAGTATGTTATTTTCTTCTCAAATAGTGGTTCAGAAGCGAACGAAACAGCTTTTAAAATAGCAAGACAATACTATGCTCAAAAAGGGGAACCACATCGTTATAAATTTATGTCACGTTATCGTGGGTATCACGGGAATACAATGGCGACAATGGCAGCGACGGGACAAGCGCAGCGTAGATATCAATATGAGCCGTTTGCTTCAGGTTTTTTACATGTAACACCACCGGATTGTTATCGTATGCCTGAAATTGAAGGGCAGCATATTTATGATGTAGAATGTGTGAAAGAAGTCGATCGTGTTATGACGTGGGAATTAAGTGAAACAATTGCTGCGTTTATTATGGAACCTATTATTACAGGCGGGGGCATATTAATGCCACCACAAGACTATATGAAAGCTGTTCATGAGACGTGTCAAAAACATGGTGCCTTGCTTATTAGTGATGAAGTGATTTGCGGTTTTGGGCGTACAGGAAAAGCATTCGGATTTATGAATTATGATGTGAAGCCAGATATTATTACAATGGCAAAAGGTATTACGAGTGCATATTTACCATTATCTGCAACAGCTGTGAAAAAAGAAATATATGAGGCTTTTAAAGGTAAAGGAGAATATGAATTTTTCCGCCATATTAATACATTTGGTGGGAATCCAGCAGCTTGTGCATTAGCACTTAAAAATTTAGAGATTATGGAAAATGAAAATTTAATTGAGCGATCTGCACAAATGGGTTCCCTTTTATTAGAGCAACTAAAAGATGAAATTGGGGAACATCCACTTGTTGGGAATATTAGAGGAAAAGGTCTATTAGTTGGGATTGAATTAGTAAATGATAAAGAGAAGAAAGAGCCAATTGATAATGATAAAATAGCAAGTGTTGTAAATGCTTGTAAAGAAAAGGGCTTAATTATAGGACGAAACGGTATGACAACAGCAGGATATAATAACGTTTTAACATTAGCGCCGCCTCTTGTTATTTCAAGTGAAGAGATTGCTTTCGTTGTTGGAACGTTGAAGACAGCGATGGAGCGTATTTAATAAATAGAGAGAGGAGCGAGCTGTAATATAAGGCTCGCTCTTGTTTAGTAGGAGGGGACTTTTAATGGAGAAATATGATCCTAACAAACATTATCACATCGGATATTATGAAGACGGATATGATTTAGAAGTGACGGCGTACAAAAGAATAAATGAACCAGTTTGGGATGCTTATATTCCGCACTATGAGGCAGACGATTTTTATAAGAAAGTGGAGGGAATGAAGCTAGGTAAATATATAGATGATTATGGCATTATGGTGTATTCATTTGGGAATGATATTGATGATGATGAAGCACGAATTATTTTTGAAAAATGGTTAAAAAAGAACGGGATTGTTTAAAGATAAAACAAAAAGGAGATTGCTATCTTATAAAATAGCAATCTCCTTTTATTATAGTAAATTTATTTACTTGCTTTCATTGCTTTATCTTTTGCACCAAAAGTGTATTTTAACATTGGTGGTGTAATCATTGTAGTTAAAATAACGACAATAACGATTGCTGTAAAGTAATCTTGTGCCAATAGACCTGAAGAAAGTCCTGTTCCTGCGATGATAAGTGCAACTTCACCACGAGAAACCATTCCAGCACCGATAATTGCAGAAGACTTAGCGTCAAATCCAGTCATTCGAGCACCGAATCCACAGCCGATTAATTTCGTTAATACAGCGATAACAGTTAATGCTAAGATGAACCAAATTTGATTGCCGATACCGTCAAATGTAATATTCATACCGATACTAACGAAGAATACGGGAACGAACATAGCGTAAGCAATTGGTTCTACTTTCTTTTCTACTTCATGTTTGTAGTTTGTTTGAGAAATTGCAATACCAGCAGCGAAAGCACCGATAATACCAGCAATTCCTAATAATTCGCCGAAATATGCGAATGAGAAACAGATGATAAGAGCCGCGCTCACGATAGACTCAGATACGCGCAGTGGTGATAACCAGCGCATAATCGCAGGAACACCTTTCCATCCGATTAAAATAATAGAAGCGAAGAATACTACTTTCTTCAAGATAACCATTGTTAAGTTAACATCATCAGTACCTAAGAAGCTCATTGCAAATGCTAATAAAATAACAACAAGAATGTCATCAAATACAGCGGCTCCAAGCATCGTCGTACTTTCACGTGTTTTCATTTTACCTAAATCACGAAGTGTTTGTACGGAAATACTAACACTTGTCGCACATAGAAGTAATCCTAAGAATACAGCGTTTCCTTGTTCCATTCCCATCACAAGACCGGAAACGTAACCACCTACGAATGGAAGAATGATACCTCCGAGTGCAACTGCTAAAGAAGAATTACGATTTGCGTTTAATTCTTCTAAGTCTGTTTCAAGTCCAGCCATAAACATTAAAAGAATAACTCCGACATTACTTAATTGAGTTAGAAGCTCTGAATTTTCAATCCAACCTAATACAGCTGGACCGATAACGATACCGACAATTAATTTACCTAGTACAGAAGGTTGACCTAATCTAACACTAAGATCACCAGCAAGCTTTGTACTTAATAAAATAAGTGCAATTTGAAAGAAAAATTCGAATTCCATCTGATCCTCTCCTCGTCATTTTTAATTTTATCATACGATTTCTCGGAATTTGCCTAATGAAAATATGTAAAACCCATTAAACAAAAGGGTCTGATTACAAGTTCTTTTGAACTCGTAATTTGAACCTGTAATTAATATATAATAAAATTTATTAAAAATCAATGAAAAAATAGCAGATTTTCATGATGGAATTTGATTTAGGTATGAAGGGAATGGCTATATAATAAGAAGAAATAAGGCAATATTTTTAATGAATTGGAGAAGGAAACATGTTATTAAATAAACGCTTTACAATTGGAGAAATGGCAAAAATGCATAATATCGCAGAATCTACATTGAGGTATTATGATGAAAAAGGAATTTTTCATCCGTCCATTGTTGATCCTCAAACGAATTATCGTTATTATACAATCGATCAATTTTCACTGTTAGATACGATTAAATTTTTACGCCAGTTAAATATTCCGTTAAAGGAAATTAAGAAATATATTGATGAAAGAAATCCAACATACGCACTCAATTTACTGGAAAAACAACAAGAAATGATGCTGAAGAAACAAAGAGAAATTGAATATGCCTTAGCAAAAATGGAACATAGAATTCATTTAATTAAGGAAGCAACAAAAGCAAAAGCTGAACAAATGGTAATTAAAGAGATTCCGCAGCGGAAAATTACAGCAATTGCGGTTGCTCCAAATACGACGGATGATATGTTTGAGTACTACATCCATTCGTTGCAAAAAAATATGAGGCAAATGGATGATAGTTTATTTTCTGGAGATATTGGTGTAACTGTTGCGAAAAAAGGATTAATGCAAAATGAGTTTCAAGCATATAGTAGTGTTTTCATTCTTTTGGATTACATGCCCTTTCAAGTGAATAGTTCAGATGAAATTAAAGCAGGTATATTTGCCTGTGTATATCACCACGGGCCATATGAAGAAACTGATGAAACATATAAGAAATTAATAAAATATATTGATCAAGAAGGATATGAAATAGACGGAGATTCGATTGAGATTGCATTAATTGATTGGTCTGTAACAGAAAATCCAGAGGAGCAAGTAACAGAAATTCAAATTCCTATAATGAAAAAACAAAGCAATAAGTTATAGGACTCGTATAATTACAAATGAGCATCAAACGCGATAATTAAGTTACCTATTTTTTAATTCTCTATTGACCTTCAAGTTACTTGAAGGTTTAAACTGAGGAAAGAGAGTTGAAAAAAGGAGCATATTAGAGTATGGAAGCAACAGAAAAATTAAGAGAAAAACCGATAAAAAGTTTATTTATTTCTTATTTAATACCAGCTGTTCTAGGAATGGTATTAATGTCAGTTAATATTGTAATTGATGCGGTCATGATTAGTAGAGGAGTTGGGGCGAACGGTTTAGCAGGAGTAAACGTGGCTATTCCAGCGTTTTCGATTTTTTTCTCTATTTCATTATGGATCGGAATGGGCGGGGCAACGTTATATTCCATTGCATTAGGTGAAAATAAACGAGAAAGAGCAAGGTCTATTTTTACTCAATCCATGACGGTAGCAGTTGTTATCGTAGGTGTTTTAGCGGCTATTTGTTTATGGAGAATAGAAGATTTAGCGTACTTATTTGGTGCAAATGAAGTGATTTTACCATATGCGTTAGACTATTTACACGTATTATTAACATTTGGAATGATATACGTTTTAGAAAATATTTTAAGTACATTTATACGAAATGATGGAAATCCTAATTTAGCAATGGCAGGTCTTGTTGTAACGGCTGTATTAAATATAGTATTTGACTATATCTTTATTTTTATCTTTGGATGGGGGGTAACAGGTGCTGCTTCAGCGACTATTCTTTCGGCAGCGATTGGTTTCCTTGTATTATTAACTCATTTCTTTAGAAAAAGTAGTATTTTAAAATGGACGAAATTCCATTTTGAATGGGATACTGTCAAACAAATTATGGTGATTGGTTTCCCAAGTTTTACAGCAGAAAGTACGGTTGCAATCGTAACGATTGGTTTTAATATCGCATTCGTCCAATATGCAGGAGAAGTAGGAGTAGCTTCCTATGCGATGGTGAATAGTATTCATGCAATGGCATTACTACTATTCTTCGGTGTAGGTGCTGCATTGCAACCGATTGCTAGTTTCCATTATGGGGCAAACTTATCAGAAAGATTGCGTGAAGGATTGCAGTTTGCTGTGAAAATTGCTGTTGTACTTGGGGGCATTGCGATAATTGTCGGATTATTCTTCGGGAAATATATCATTGGTCTATTTGATGTCCAATCTCCAGAATTATTGGAGTTAACATTAACGGGTATTAGCTTATTCTTTATTCAATACGTATTTTTAGGCTATAACATTGTGTATGGAGAGTACTTCCAATCAGTGCGACAAACGAAGAAATCAGTACTGATTATAATGAGCCGAGGGTTACTATTTATCATTCCATTGTTATGGATTATGCCGAAATTATTTGGGATAAACGGAATTTGGCTCGTTATGCCAGTTGCTGAAGTAATGACAGCAATTATCGTATTTACGATGAATCGTATGAAACATCCTGTTCCATTAAATATGGCAGGAGAGAAAGAAGCGATATGATGAAGAAAATCCCCTTAAGCAATTAAGGGGATTTTTTTATTCCTTTAAACTAATCGCAAAAGATCCATCCGTTTCTTGAACAGAAGCGAAAGCGACGTTTTTAATATTTGTAATTCCTTTTTCTTTTAATTCTTTATATAACCATTTTTCATCTTTATGGATTAACTTTAAGTTATCGTATTGAATTTGTGAATCGACGATAAGTGCAATTGGTAATCCAGCATACTTAACATCTATGTTTAAATCTTTTGGAGTTAATGGTACAAGTTCTCTTTTTGGTAAAATACTAATAGCTCCGTTCGCTTCTAAAATGGCGTATTCAATTTCATGAACACTCGGATATCCTGCAACGCGAAGATTAGAAAGTAGTTCGGCAATGGGATATCTACTTTTTTGTAAGTTCTCAAAAATAATATCACCATGTTTAATTAAAATGATAGGGTGTCCGAGAATAAAACGATTTAGTTTGTTGAATAGGCTTAATTTTGTAAGGAGTAAATGTAAACATGTAATAACAACCATACCGAGAAATGCTTGTAAAGCACCAGAGACGGGTATGGCCTGGAAAGCTAAATAAGATAAAAAGATTATAGCCCCAAAATCATGAGGAGTTAGTTGTGCTAACGCGGATTTACCGAGTAACTTAAGCGATAGTAAAAATAAGATGAAAAAGAACGACACGTTACATAAAAAGAGAAGCAATAGAGACACTCCTTGGTGTAAAGTTGTACTTACTATTCCCGAAAGTAATATAAATATTACCTTTCAGAGGATAATTTAGGGTTTATTGGAATTTGTCTGTATACAAACAAATAAATGGATATTATCATGAAGGAAGTAAAAGAAAATAGGAGTATATGAGTATGAGAAAGAAGAAAATAATAAAGTGTATTTTAGTTGTTATAATGATTTGCGCCGTATATGCGGGGTTTTTACAATATCACATTTATAAGCATGGACATATGAATGCAAGTGACGATGCTGAGTACATAATTGTACTAGGATCGAAAGTAAATGGAACGAAACCATCTTATTCATTGCAATATCGTATTGATAAAGCAGCTGAATATTTAAAATCACATGAGAAAACAATCGCTATCGTATCTGGAGGACAAGGAAAAGGTGAAGACATTTCAGAAGCATTAGCAATGAAACAAGGACTAATAAAACAAAACATCGCAGAAGACCGTATTATAATGGAGGACAAATCTACGAGTACAGATGAGAATATTACATTCTCAAAACCGTTAATTCCAGCCGATATGAAAAAAGGTATGATCGTAACAAACGATTTTCATATGTTTAGAGCGAAAAAAATAGCTGCCAAACAAGGTTTACAATTAGAAGGTCTTCCGGCAAAAACACCGAAACCAATCATCATTCCATCGAATGTACGAGAATATTTAGCCATTACACAGTATTGGTTTATGAATCGAATATAGTGAAAGTGATCCCGTCTGAAACTTCAGACGGGATTTAATTTGAGGAAAATCTTACAAATATGTCACGTTAGTGAAAGGTAAAGCGATAGTTTCTAGAATGATTTCCTGACATAATGAAAGTAACAAAAACTATTTAGAGGTGAATCGGATGAAAGGAAATAATATTTTATCTTCGTTATGTTACTTTAGTATCTTTTTTGCACCATTTTTACTACCAATTATCGTGTACTTTGTTGCAGAAGATGAAGTGAAATATCACGCGAAAAAAGCATTTTGGTCACATGTTTTCCCATACGTAATCTTATTTGGAGGACTAGCAGTATCAGGAATGTACGGTTTAGGTTTCAATCAATCTGACGGTGCTGGAATTGGAATGATTATCACATATGCAGTGTTCATTCTTGTAGGAATTTACTACTTCATTTGGAATATCGTAAAAGGTATTAAAGTTTTGAAAACGGCGTAATAAGACAATTGTAATTTCATTTACCGTATTCATAGACGTTTTAAAAAAAGAGCAATTCAAAATGAAGTGACCCCTAAAAGT
>NZ_QNUB01000039.1:0-11329 GCF_008042345.1 Bacillus sp. AR8-1 | reverse complement strand
AAAAACATGTAGCAGTTGTGAAAATGTGAAAAATATGTCATTGTCTGAGCGAGTCTATTCTTGTATATGCGGTGTAAATCTCGATAGAGATTATAACGCAGCTATCAATATCAAAAATGAAGCAATACGCCTATTGGCGTTAGCATGGATAGCAATAAAATAACCCTTGGAACAAGGGAGTTAGCTCGGCTATCTTAGGACGAATTCGTTAGCTACCAAAAGTAACGACTAACCGAGAAGCCCCCACTTCAAACAGTCCGTTAGGACGTTAAGTGGCGGGTAGTTCACCATTCACTTAAGATAAATCTTAAGATTAGTAATAATAAAGCAGTACCATACCATCGCAGCATTCATTATTACTAATTTATACGCGTTATGAACACTGTTAAATAAAACATATCATATTAATGAACTGAATTCCTTATGAACGCACAGCGTTCACGTTTTGCAAATCGTTAAACTAACGTTTCGAAAGCGTTCATTTTCTTCCTACTGTATTAAACATCTTGCGCCTCAAACAGCCTGTAAGGATGTTTGGAGACGCAAGATCACTAAATAAAAAGACACTCCATTTCTTATTTGTTAGGTGGCTATTCTCGTAATTCATACACTTTATAAATAAAACACTTCGTTCTTATGATTTAAACTTGTGTTAATACCTTTATCATAATGTGTATAAGAATGAAACTCTCATGAACATCTATAACACGGCTAAAATTAGGGGATTTCTTGAAATACGCCCTTGGAAGATTATGCTTTGCTTCTTGCAAGTTGATCCCTGTTTAAAGAATTTAATACAATATATTTTTACTTCATTTAGTTGAAATTGTTGTTATAACATTTAGTACTAGTTATAACAACAATTTATTATATTATAAGTATTAAATAGTATATAGACTAACAATATATATATTGTTTTTATTATTTAAAAGGACCAAAACATCATATGAATAATTATCTTATTTATTCATATGCCTGTTAGGAGTAACGCTCTTTAAACAACCCCTAACGTTGTATTTAAGGGATTAGTCGGTGAAATAACGGATAGCGTTCACGTGAAAATAAACACTAAAATAACACTTTGATAACGTTTAAATTCTCCGAGAATCCCAATACCTTAAAATATCCACTTAACCTTTGTAGATTATAGTTAGGATTAATAATTTAAATTTATAACGTCTTCGATTTGGTAACATCATTTAAAAGCATAGTTGCTTAATAGTAGCATTCTCAAAATTATTGCATGAATTTTATCGATCTCTGACAAAGAACTACTTCCTCAAAAATGTGAAAGTGGAAGGTGTATGCCGATTGACTTAAGCCAAAATGCTTGGCTTGTTATCATATAATTGTAGATATTGCTTTTTATGAATTCTTAAGATAGGATGTTGGTTGCATAAAACTCATTCCAATTGTAAACTATCATCCCATGCTTGACGAAATTGTGAAAAACAGGATAAAGCAGGAATCTCATATATTAAATAGATCGCAGTATTGTTAAGAGGTCACAGTTTCACATTAATAGTATTCTCATATTAAATACATTCTATACAAAAAATAGTTAGTAGTGTTAAAAATATTTTCCGAGGGTTTCATGGCCGTTTTTATAACGCTCATGAAGCCCTCAATCTGTGATAATAACTTTCGTTACACTCATAAATCCCATTATAAATTTTTTCTATTTCTTTATAATTATATTTTGACACTCCCACGGCTAAAGCCACAAGCTGACAAACGTCAGTGGGATTCTTGCTACCAAAGGCGAAGTCTATTTCTAGTATCGCTGACGTGCAAGATTGCGGTGTGCCATCACCACTCCGTATCCAGTGCATATAGCAGATACGGCACTCATTCTATTACCAAACGAGTCAGATTGTGAGTTCTCAAATGTGTTTTAGCGTCTTGTACTTGACGACTCAATACATTTTACAGAGTAGAAGAATTTGTTACTCCAACCTCATATGTATTCTGTTTTCAGAGAACAAGATTGTTTTAGAGACTTTTATTTGTACATCGCATTTGACCTCATTTTCATCCCACCCCTAAAGTGGGTGCTATCGCACCGTAGTGAGCTTTCCCATTCGGAAAATCTGTAAAGCTAGAAATGAATTGATTTATTTTTTTAGTTAATTCTTAAAACCTCTAAAATAAGTGCCTAAAGCATGTGATTAGATACAACTATAACTTTCTCCTCATCAAATTTTGCCTTGGGCTCCAACGTTATTGAAAATTACATCTAAGGTACATCATGAATTATTGCCTTCTTTAGACTACATATGCCAGTTCAAAGTATCATTCGTTCTTCTGAAAAGAATACGTTTTGTTTTTGTTAGCTAGTTTCTACTGTTCGAACAAATTTAGCTTTTTTATAAATAAAAAAACTTCTTTAATTCCTAATCCCACATCATTCTCAACAGAAGTACCAATTTTCATTAATTCTTTTATGTATCATCTAACAGTCGTACTAAGTCATAGGCTTTGCAAACAGCGTTCCACTATAGCTTATAGATATTTTTGTTTGATCACCTATTATAACCATATTCCTATTCGTTTGTTTCTTGTGTAGAATTTTATTTTGTTTGGACTAGAGTCATTTACTTCAAAAAACATATGCTTATATCCATCGCACTTCTCTCCGGACTAAGATCGCTATTTTGAATCTTCTTATATAAAAAAAGAAAATTCTTTTAAATTACAATCATACTATCTCTTGGCCAAAGTTTCTGCTCTATCCATCAAAAACATCGAATTAATTAATATATAAATATGCAACTAAAAATTGATTCAAGAAGGCCCCATTGCAAAATAACAACGCCTAAATAACACTTCTAAAACGTTCATATAATAAAACTATTGTGTTTAATGTAACTTAAGAAACTTAAATATATAATCCGAAAAAATATAAGATTTGGTTAAAAAATTTGGTGTTTTACCATAAAAATTTAGAGTTAATTTCAAAAATAAAACAAGAGCACTAAAGGTTATTCATTATCTATTTAAATATCTTACTTTTAAACTTTAAGCCAGCATTCCTGTGATTCTCCGTGAACGCTATGCGTTCACGGAGAATCACTTACTACATTCCTACTATAAACAGTAAAAGTATGCAAACCGATCAACACCCTAGATATATATCCAATCCCAAATCATATTATATTAGTTGCTTCAGAAAGAAGTTTTATTTTTCAAAGTATGTTACCAATGGACCTCCAAAAAAACACCTTTTCAACATAGCTTCATATTGCCACTATGATCTAAGTATGTATGTAGAGACTACTTTGATATCTATGTGGTTTTTTATATAGAAATACTTCAATTGAAATTCTTTACAGCCTATGCAAACTACTTTTTTTATTATTGAGCTCGAAAAATAAATTTATAGGTTTTATCATTACCTAAACCATTTTCTCTTTAAAACCACCTTTAAATGTTGCTATTACAATGTTTAACGCTTTAAAAACGCCTAGTGTTCATCTGCTAAGTTCGCCAGATAAACACCATAATAACGTTTGTTTAGCAAATATATATGAATCTGTAATTAATCCTGTTCAATTTTTATATTCAAATCAAATTCCATAGATTCTCTATTCTTTTAAAGGAGTGCTGCAGATACAAATAGAACATATACAACAAAATACATATTGTAACTTGATATGTAGAGGGTTAATTTGCATACTACTTTTTTAGTCTTTTAGTTATAGTTATCATCAAAATAGCCAAAAACAAACTTATATAATAAAGATCTCAGTTTAAAACCGTCTTTCAATGCGTTACTACACCAAAAAACATCTAATCTTCCAATCTCATTTCTTTTATCAGCTATTTGTTTATAAAAAACATTGAAATCGTTGATATAAAGGGGTTTAACGCATTAATAACGCCTAGCGTTCACATAATATCAAACACCGAAATAACACCTTTATAACGTTTATTCGGCTAACCATTTTAACTATTCAAGTATGTATAAGTCATATTCGTAATTAATCTTATTTGCTTTCTAATTTTCTTCCTCCTGATTAAAATGTATACCTCATTCCACTAGATATCCCTTGGATTCCCAAAATATATCATCAATAGTCTATCCGTAAACCATAGAAACAACATGATATTTTAAAAGGTATCTTCGACAAACGTATTCCTCCTACCAATAATACCTTTTATATTTTATAGATATTCAAAAGATATCTAATGAATATCTAAAAATACAAAAGATCAGAAATATCCCGAAATAATCCTACACATCTCGATTTATTATCTATTTTATATTTATTTTATATTTTAATTATATTTTTTATTCATAAACCTTATAAAACCCTTGTTGTTAAAGGTTTTATAGGTTATAATATATTTATTAGATATAAATTAGAAATAAACTTTATAGAGGTGATGTATAATGGCAAGTTTAAAAGGCAAAACTCTTCATATAGACATAGAAGGTGATATTGGGAACGATTCATTTAAAGGTTACATCAATGGTGAATACATAAAAATGAAAAATGTATATCAAAGTGTTTACTCAATGCCTAATGTTACTGAGACAAACATCCAAAAAAACGTAGTTAATTTAGTAGATAATATGTTCGTGAATATTGCTAGTAAATCAATTCGAAGATCCGGAATGTATTTCATTGGTAATCGAGCGATGTTAACAGGGAAAAATCCTAAAAACATGAACATTAAAGTAGGTCAAAAATACAATGATGATTTGCCTCTAATTAATATGCTAGGATTAATTGCAAACAAATCAGTTCAACTTGAATGGGAACGCACAGAAGAACTACCACAATCAATCAATGTGACTGTCGACCTTATTTCAGCTATCCCAGCAAGCCAATGGACACCCGTAAACGCTAAACATTTAGAACAGCGTTTTACTAATTCAAATCATGTTGTAGTGGTTTATGTAGGAGAAGAGCAGGTAACGGTTAGCTTAACATTTAATAGTGCAAACATTACACAAGAGGGTGTTCCTCCGTTATTTGCAATTCTTGAAGGGGAAGAGGAGATGTTTACTGATTTCACTAAACTATATGCAAAAAAACTTGAAATCAAAAAAATTGACGGCTCTTTCTTTAAAAACAAAAAGATTCTACATTCTGATATTGGGGATGGAACAACTGAGTATATCTATACAGTTGGCGTGAACCCAGTAATTGATGCTTGTAGCGGTGAAAGACGTGGTGTCGGTCATGCTACAGAAGAAGCTGTAAAATTATTAAATCAAGAACGTGGCACAAACATTAAACGCCAACAATTCTCTCAAATTCTTCAAGATATAGATCATAAATACCATGAAGAGGCAACAACCCACTTTAATATTACAAAAGTGGAACAAGCTGAACTAATCCTAGAAGATACAGATGAAAAATATGTAAACAATACAGCCAGTGAAGCTGAAGTTTTATGTGTGTATGGTGGGGGAAGTATTACTTTTAAAGATGAATTATATAATCAATTATTAGAGTATTGTGAGCGAGTTGGAATGTACTTATTGTGGATTCCAGAGAAATACGCTGTAGATATGAATGCTAAGGGGATGCAAATTAT
The DNA here is from genome assembly GCF_008042345.1 of Bacillus sp. AR8-1. Taxonomy (NCBI): domain Bacteria; kingdom Bacillati; phylum Bacillota; class Bacilli; order Caryophanales; family Bacillaceae; genus Bacillus; species Bacillus sp. AR8-1. The sequence continues at coordinate 5,782 of NZ_QNUB01000039.1, read as the reverse complement.
CAAGAAAATTCTTTCTCGAAAAAAGGTGAAATAGTATGTCCGACAAAAAAAGAGAATCCTTCTTCTGGAACCTCAAGAAGATTGAGAATGAAGAATTCTTTAAATGGTTCGAGTCACAAAGCAATATAGCCGATTCTTTGTATAAACTTGTTTGCTATTTTATTGATAAACACGGTTTACAAGACGTGGCTGATTATAAGATACAGCAACAAATGCAAAAAGAAATTTTACTTCAAGATAAAGACTTTTTAAATGATGTTAAGCGTATACTTTTAAATAATTCAAACCTTACTATTCAAAAAGAAAGCCAAGCAAATGAAGAAGAGGTAGCTGATTCAAATAGAATAATCTCATCTAATGAAAAGAATTCTACTTCTAAAGATACACATATAGAAAATGAATCAACAACTGAAAAAGCAGTACTAAAAGATGAATATGAAGATCTGGATACGGCCAATTTATTTGGTAACTAGCGTTATTACTCCATGATAAAAAAGAGTCCCTATTTTAGGGACTCTTTTTATCATGGAGTTAAGCTTTTTCTACATCTTATCGATAATAATTTGTCTTTTATACCACTGATTTAATTTATCTTTAGCCGTGCCTGAAAGGCGTTTTGTTTTCTTATTATAAAACCTAGAAAGGGTAGGTTGTGATATACCTATTTCTTTTGAAAGTTCTCGCATTGTAATATTTTTATTCATATGGAAGAATGATATTTTTTCTCTAATTGAATTTTCATAATCATCAACATCTAAAGTGTTATTTTCTATTTTCACTGGAGAATCTTCTTGTATGATCTCTACTGTTTTTTTCTTCGCTATTTTTTCTATTGAATTCATTAATTCTTTCGGCGGTAAAATTATTATACCTAACTGAGCATAATAGTTCTTAAACCAATTCTTCTTTGTTAACATTTCCTCTTTTAAATCTTCACTGTACTCCCAATGTGATATTACCTTTTCCTTCTCTAAATCAATAAGAACATTTTCTAACTGTTCACGGATACGATTTGGCTTTTGATTTTGATTTATACCCATGACAGCCAGTAATCCCTTATCTCCTCCTATAGAGTAAGGCCTTTTTAAACTAGAGAACATTTGACGAATTCTCCACTGCCAAGTTAAATAACGAATCAACCTCTTATGATATTTATGTCTATAACTATTATATTCTAACGCTTTTTTTGATAATAGTGCCGTTGTACTACTAGAACCATATAAATAACTTGATAAGAAGCTCCCTGGCTTAATCCTGCAAGATTCTATCCCCATATATTCGTTAGTGTTAGTATCTCTCCAGAGTACCACAGAATCTAATACAAAAAGCCTCTTAATAACTTCTCGCTTTACTTCATAATGTTTACCTGCTTCAGCTCGATCATTTAATACAACTACCTCATTATCATCATTTAAATAGATAAAAATACTTGCTAAGGCAGCAATACGTTTAGCAACCTTTATTTTATCTTCTGCTCGATAATATTCTGTGTTATTTGCCTTTGCCTTAGGTATGCTACACATTTCTAATACCTGATTATATGAAAAGTCTATGAATTCATCAGGGGACTTTGCCTCATTTAACCATTGGATAGTAATTGCATCTAGACAGTCAGCAGTTAAATCATCCATATTACTCATTACACCATCAACCAATGTATTCCAACGAGCAGCTTCTTCAATATTTATTAATCTTAAATCTTCATCCTTATGTGAAGAAAGTTGTGCAACTCCACTACTATCTTTCGTTTCAATTGGATAAGATTTCAACTTTGTATTTTCATCTTCTTCAAATTGATTCTTTGCTATACCATCTCTTAATTTATAATAAACCGCAGAATTATTTACTTCATAATAATTCTCGTGCTCTAAACCTGTATTAGATTCCTTTGGTTGCTGCAAGGTTTCATTGTTAGCTCTTGAAAACTCTTGCTCCACAAATAATCCTATCGCCACATCAATTTCAATTTGGTAAGCTTCTATGTTGGTGAATATTTCCAAAGAGGAGATTCCCTTTTTTTGTTGCTGTTCAAGCCACTGTACAAGCATCGAAAATGATGGGGAAAAATAGTCCGAAGTTACGATCCTACTAGTATCTTCTTTAACTTCTAAGTAATAAGCATTCCATTTATACCACAATTGTTCATTATGTTTATAGATAGGTGCTGATATTACTAATGCATCTTTAAACAATTGTAGAACATTATCCATATATATCCTTCTCCTTATTTAATTTACAATTGAGAATGATTTAAACTTAAATCTATATAGCCTTATGATGTTCCTATTCATGAAAATAAAAAAGAATACAGTAAGTTCTAGCCAACCATCCCTTAGTGATAATCTAGCACGTATGCTTATAACCACTTCTTTTACTGATTATACAAGACTGTATCCATTTGGAAAAGGCAAGATGTTATAAGAAACCTAATATTTTTCAAGGAATTAGCTGAAACATGAAATTCTTTTGCGATATCATGTCCCTTTTGATTAAACATGAAAAAGCTAGGTTATTCATGTTTTAAAATTGCCCTTGTATATATGGTAATACTCATTAAAGTTTGCATACAAAGTGAAAATTTATAGCGGTATCATGTCCCTTTTGACTAAAACATGAAAAAATCCAGTCGTACATGTTTCATGAAATTAAACTATATATTTTTTTCATAATCTTTTCTACCCTTGATACAAAAGGGTTTCTTCTATATTCAAGGTATGAAACAAGAAAATTTATAGCGGTATCATGTCCCTTTCGTGTTTCATAAATCCTCCTAAACCCCTTATATACCATACATTTATACAACATCTCCTCAAATTTCAGGGAATTATAGAACATGAAAATTTATAGCGGTATCATGTCCCTTTCTATCTGAAAAGATGAATCAACCCTAGCGGTATCGCGTCCCTTTTATAGATAACAAATTTCATATAAATCCCTTTAACATCAATGTTTACTAACGATTTTCATGTGAATTGTAATAAATAGAAATATGAAAATCCACAGCCCTATCATGTCCCTTATGTTTTTATGAAAATAAGCTTCCAATCCTATTAGAACAACGTTTATTAGCAGTTTATAACTCATTTCCTTGTTTATTTAGAACATGAAAATTCATAGTGATATCATGTCCATAAAAAAAATAGAACAAACCCCGAAACCCCTTGATATGAAAGGGATTAACGTACATTTCATTTTTTCATGTTTGCTCTTAAAGGGACCCATTTCGTCAAATTTTGATTTGCTATAATTAAAATCGGTATATTTTATATTGTACGGATATGTATATTTTAATTTGTATAGGAGGTGAAAAAGATGAGCAAATCATTTGTTATTCGTAATCAACGTAGTCTAAATGGACAATCTACTAATGCAGTTATAGTTACATTAAAATCTTGGCAAGCACTTGTTGATGCATTGGAAGGAAAATACTATAGCTATAAAGATACATACCTTGAAGATATTATTAATCAAATGTCGTATGAAGAACGTATTGCGGATATCGATGGATTTGTCGCACAAGCAAAGCCATCTTTTTCACGTCATACTATTTCAAAGACAATGGGAAGAAAACATAAATTGTATGGTATTACAAATGCAGATCTTGAAGTATTTCTTTACCTACATAAAAAATGCTATACGAATGGTATTATTCCAAACGTAACAGTACATATGCTTTGGGAAGACTATAAGCAATACAAAGAAGAATTGGCATGTATACAGCATTCTCAATTCTATATTGCATTAAAAAAATTAAGCCTACATAACATTATTACGATAGAAAATGAATTAGATAGTCGATACACAATTAAAATAACTCATTTTATGAATGAAGAAACAGAAAAAGCAAATCCTTATGTTTACATTAGTCCTGTAGTCTTTACAAAGGCTTTCTTTGAACTTTCAGTAGCATCTAAGAAGCTATTCTTAGATATTGCTATGCAACAGCATAGAGAAACTACATTAAAACGTTCTTTAGACAAACAGGATGAAAGAGGTAATAAGACTCACTTTGGTGGGATGTACCGCTTTCTACATAAGAAGTATCCACATCAAATTCGTGCAGTTATGAAAGAACTAACGACTGTATTGCCTTGTACAGGAACTCCACTATTCAAAATCTGTAAACTACAAAAAGGGGTTCAAAACAAGAAAAAATACACGACTTTATTTTTATCTATTCATTCAGACTTCTTATGTGGAAAAGAATCAGGCGAACTACAGTATCGTGATCCTTTTACTCCAAAGGTTACGTATGCCCGTAAAGCCCGATTTATTGAATCTACACTACAAGAAATGCATATTGGGGAATTTACACGAGACATGAATAAATTTATTCATGTACTTAAAAATACCTGTCATCGACAAATCCGTAGTGTAATACATAGTTTGCGTGACATGATTGATCGCACTGAAAAATATCCAAGTAAGTTAGTATATACACTGAAAAAATTATTGAATCAAACATCACAGTATCATATTCTTGATACCGCAGCTAAAGAAGGGGTTTATCCTCTTATTACACAGCACGTACCAGCAAAACAAAAAGAACAAGCTATATTTGATTTCGGATTGCATTTCTCTATGTACTCTCGCCGAAGCATCAAGAAGCTGTTCCGTAAAACATTTGAGTTATTAAAGAACAAATTTGCCGTACCTGTTACAGAGGAATCTTACCATCGTAATTATCTAAGATATCAAGAAGAAACATTATTTAGAAAATACGCTTATGAACAAGGTGCAAATCTAAATGCTTATATGGCTTTAGAAATAGAAATGCGTGAACTTCTAAAAATAAAAGGACATAAGGAACGCTTTATTCCTAGCGATGTACGTGAATTGTTCATTGAAAAGATAGATAAATTACCAAAAGAAAAGCTAAGGGTAATTGAAGTACCTGGTAGCATAAATTTAATTACCTTTATACGTGCCTTGGAACAGCTGATACGTACTGGAATTCAAGTAACATCAACTGAACAGGTATTAAAAGTAATGGAAGAAATGTAATCATTTTCAGCTCTCTATATTTGAAAAAAAATCAAAGTAGAGGGCTATTCGTGTTGACTCTATCATTCAAAGTCTTTCTATTAGATACATTTATATACTTTTCTAAAAGATTCTATTGAAAATAGAGTCTTTTTTTATGCACTTCTATACAATAAAAGTTATTCATCATTCTTAATTTCCACAATAGTAACTTGAAAAGGTATCCAATACCTATATAAATAGAGATTTTACTCTACATAAAATCATAAGAAAAATTAAATTTTTAGTGGATATGTTTATAAAAAGTATCATTTGTGAATAAAAATATCATACTATTGTTGCTATATAAGGGTTCTATAAGTAAATCTACTAAAATTCATCAAGTTTTATGTGATTAAATATGAATAACTGAATTAAGTGGATTAAATTATGATCATTGTGTATAGATTGTGTACAAATAACTACAAATTGGGGACAACTATCGAGAATATCTTCTTATTTACGGATGAATAAATATACTTATCAGTGAATTATTTTTCTTCATTTTTTATGTAGGAATGGTGGTATTATTTTATGATTTTATGTAGAAAGGATGGTACAACAAAGTCTATTTTTACACTCCCATTACATACCATTTATGATTTTTTACAGTAGGACATGTTAAAAACATTGTCATAGCAAGCTTTATTCTATATTTTATGAACCTATATAAGTTTTATCTTTATATTTTTAATATATATAAGATATATATTTATATAAGATTTTAAGAAAAGGGGGAATAATTCAGATAGGATGGGGA